>DASQZA010000150.1:0-8062 GCA_035638935.1 Gemmatimonas sp.
TGACTGGCCGCCCTGTCACGATCACGTCCGACAACCCTGGCGTGGCGACGATCGATGCGTCCGGGCGCGTGCGTGCTGTAAGTATCGGCGAGGCAAGAATCCGCGCGGTCGCCGAGGGCGTGGTCGGCACCAAGGTATTCAGGGTCGTCGGTGAACCCGCCATATTCGAATTACGTCGTTCGAGCGGTGCCGTGCTCCCGCTGCTCGTTGCCTCCGACACCGTCGAGTGGAACGGAGTAAAAGAGTACCACGAAGTGTACATGGAAAGCGGACGGCTTCGGCTTACCGGTGGCGCGCAGCCACGCTACGAGGTGGACATTCGCTATGCGGAGTACAAGGTCACGAACGTCAATGGAGTGCGCGGTCTCGTACTGCGCCGCACCGACCGCACGTTCGACCGCGGTATCGTGGCCTACGACAGCCGGGGCGACCTGCAGATGACGTCGGAGTACATCTCGCCCCTGTCACACACCGCGACTGCAGTTGCGGGCGGCATGCAGGTGCAATTCCGGATTCCCGGCGACGATCAAGTGCTCGACCTGTTCTATCGCCGCGAGCCAATCTGATGTGACGCACTGTCGGACGCTGCGGCGCGCTAGGCCAGCACCCGCATGTAGTGACAACCATGGTCCTGCGCCGCCGACACCGCGAAGATGCCGTTCGGCATCACGTATGCACCAGGGATGACGTGCGTCCGCAGTTCCGCGTGCGCCTGTGCGCTCGTCAGACCGGTCCGCTTCTGTCGCAGCATGTTCGAGGCTCCGCGCAGGCCATTGTTGCACGCGAGAACGATGGCGCCCTTGGACATCAAAGTGTCCAGCCCTGACTCCGCATCGACCAGGGATTTCTCGGTGCTTTTGTAGTTGATGAACGGATTGCGCGTCGCGAACTCACCGGTCTGTGGGTCCTTGAGCGAACGAGATTTTCCGATCTCGAGCAGCTCCCACATCGCATCATCGAGCACCATCACCGCTGCGGCGTGGCGCAGCACGAGCACGGGCGTGACGTCCGAGTCTTTCACGCGCAGTGCGGCCTTGTACCCCGCGGCTGCGGCCCCCGCGTAGAACAGTGCCGCACCGCTGTAGATCTCGGGCGAGTCGTAGGCCGTCTTGTACTTGCCAAGCTTTTTCGTCCAGCTCATGTCCCAGCTCTCTGCCTGTGCAGCTGGACGAGGAGTCGACGCACCAGCGGTCATCGTCGACGTGCTGCCACTCGATGCGGCCGTGGATGCACATCCGCTCAGCAAGGATGCGCCGGACGTGAGGGCACCGACGGCCAGCAGCTGATGAAGAAATTCGCGGCGCGGCGTTTCCATTGGATCTCGCAGGCGAGTAGCGGCGGTGGGGGCGCGCAGAAACTGACGTGTCCAGGGACGTCTGCGCACATGGCTCCCTGATGATACAGGATTCAGCCGGGTCGTGTGAGTCTCGGGGACGAGATGACGACAGCGTCCCGTGCTCCCCGTGGCTCGCTTCTCGCACCGCGCCGTCGTCCAAAACGGAGGAATCATGACGAGCAAGAATCGGGGTGGCGACGACAGCGATCGCCAGTCGGCACGTGGAAACCAGGGCAATCAGGAAGCGCGCGATCTCGGCGAAACGGGACAGTTCGAGGATGATACCGACCGCGAGGGCGGGGCGACGGGCAAGCGACCGACGAAGGACCAGCTTGCATCGTCCCAACGGTCGGAAGGCAACCGCAACGACAGCGATCGCGGCGTGGGCAACAACACGGACGGAGTCGTCGGGGGCAGCGAGAACTGACAACCTGGTTAACGTTCGTGAGGGAAATCATGGTGCGGCAGGGATCGCCGCTGGTCACTCTCACGGGCTAGGTCGATGTCGCGTTCTCTGACGGCCGCAGGGGCGGCGCTGCTCACCTTCGGCGTCGCCTGCGCCACCGCCGGGCCTTCCACGTCCACCACGGGATCCGGGGTACGAGGGGCCGAAGGCGGTGCCGAGGCATCGACTCCGATCGTGACGCCGCCGCGGCTCTCCGGTGATCCTGCCGCTGACCGCCGTTGGGCGGATTCGGTGCTCGCCACGCTGTCATTGCGTGACAAGGCGGCACAGATGGTCTGGGTGTGGACGCTCGGCGATTTCACCGCCGTCGACAATGCGGCGTGGAGCAATGTCGAGCGCCAGATTCGCGAGCAGCGCCTCGGCGGAGCGATCGTATCCGTCGGTGGCCCGATCGACATCGCCGCCAAGACCAATGCACTCCAGCGCGCCGCGACGCTCCCGCTGCTGCTTGGCGCGGATTTCGAAACAGGTGCAGCATTCCGCGCTCGCGGCGGCTGGTTCCTGCCGAATGCCATCGAGCTCGGCGGCGCGACATCGTTTCCCTACCAGATGGGAGTCGGTGCGACGCGCGACACGACCGTCGCCTACGAGATGGGACGCGTCACCGCGCTGGAAGGACGCGCTCTCGGCGTACATATGGGCTTTGCACCAGTGCTCGACGTCAACAACAACCCGAAGAACCCCGTCATCAGTGCGCGCTCGTTCGGTGAAGATCCGAAGCTCGTCGCCACGATGGGACGCGCATTCATCCGGGGAATGCAGGACAACGGCATGCTCGCGACCGGCAAGCATTTCCCCGGGCATGGTGACACGGATCAGAACTCGCACCTCGAGCTGTCGCGCGTCAACGTATCCCGCGCGAGGCTCGACAGTGTGGAACTCGTGCCTTTCCAAGCCGCCATCGACGCCGGCGTGCGCGGCATGATGACGTTTCACGGCGACCTGCCGGCACTCGATTCCACGAAGACCGCCGCAACGCTCAGCCAGAAGGTCATGACCGACCTGCTGCGCACGAAAATGGGCTTCAAGGGCATCCTCGTCACCGACGCGCTCGACATGAACGGCGTGCTCGGCAATATGTCGATGGCGGAAGCGACACAGCGATCGGTGATCGCGGGCAATGATGTGCTGCTCATGCCGACCGACGTGCGTGTGGCCATCGACGCGGTGGTCGAAGGCGTTCGGACGAAGCGATTCACCGAGGCGCGAGTCGACTCGTCCGTCCGCAAGTTGCTGATGGCGAAGCACGAGATGGGGTTGCACCAGAATCGGTTTGTCGATGTGGAAGGAGTACGTCGCCGAGTCGGCATCGAGGCGAACGCCGTACCCGCGCGTGTCGCGGCCGAGAAGTCGATCACGCTCGTGCGCGACAGCCTGAACATGATCCCGATGAAAGAGCTGGCTTCGACGACCCGCGTGGTAAGCATCTCCGTAGCACCGCGCACGGAACTCAGTGCGGGTCGGGTTTTCGACGCAGAGCTCAAGACTGCATTCCCCGGCTTGTTGTCGCTCACGCTCATTCCCGAAGTGGTGTTCGACGCGACTGCGGGTGCGGCGGCGGGCGGTGCGTACCGGGCGAGTCCGACGCCCGCGCTGCTGCCGGCCGCGGTCGAGAATGCGATCAACGTCAGCAACGGCGCCGACATCGCGATCGTCTCGTCGTACATCGGCGCGAGTTCGACGACGAGCAGCATGGCACCCACGGCGGGCCTGCCGGAGCTGATCAATGGCTTGCGCAGGGCGGGCACGAAGGTAGTGCTCGTGTCCTTCGCGAACCCGTATCTCGCGCAGGGATTGCCGGCAACGGAGGCACACCTGCTGGCATGGAGTGCATCGACGCTCTCGCAACGCGCCGCAGGCCGTGCGCTTCTTGGAAAGGCGCCGATCATGGGGCAGTTGCCGATCACGATACCGGGCGTGGCACCGTTTGGCGCAGGACTCAAGCGCTGATTTGACCGGGCGTCCGTCACCGTGGGGCTGGTCGCCTTACGGGACGAGGGGCAGCTTACGGGAAGTGCACGAGCCCTGACTTCCGTGCGCTGCCGGTTAGCTGCCCCCTGCATCGACCTCCCGCCGCTCCCTCCCATGCGCATCGTCTCACCAGTACGCCGCCTTCCAGCGCTGCTGCTCGCCGCGTTGTCGAGCACACCCGCCGTGCTGACGGCGCAGGCAACGCGGCCCGCCACGGCCAAGCCACCGATGGTCGTCGGCACCGTGCCCGCCGCAATGTCACTCGTGACGCAGGCAGACCTCAAGCGCGACCTGTACACGATGGCGGGGCTCGACATGCGCGGCCGCGAAGCCGGCACGCTCGACGAGATGCGCGCGTCGGTATGGACCGCCGACCAGCTCAAGAAGATCGGCGTCGCGCCGGCGGGCACGGACGGCAGCTACTTCCAGTGGTTCAACATGCGGCGAACTCGCGTGTCCGTTGCCAGTACGCACATCTATCTCGCCGGCCGCACACTTGCCCTGTGGAGCGACATCGCCGTGAACGGCAACGCCCAGTTCGACGTGCGCGGCCGTACGGTGTTCGCCGGTGACGGCTCGGATACGACGATCAACGTATTCGACAAGGTCGCCGTGGCTACGCTCGCGGCGCCGGCGCGCGCGGTGGCGAAGGACGGGACGAACTCGTACGAGTACCGCTACACGACTGCCGCGATGACGAACACCGCCAATCGTCTCGCGCGCCGCGGCGCGAGCGCGGTCATTCTCGTGGCCGACTCGATGGGTGACAAGGCATTTGCCGCCGTGTCGGCGCTTCGTTCACGCGGCGCGTACGATGTCGAAGGTGGCATGCCGCGCAACGGCCCTGTCGACCCGCGTGCGCCCCGTCCGCCCGACCCAGCGCGATCCGTGGCACCACCAGCGCAGCCGCCGGTGTTCCTCGTACGGAGCTCGATGCTCGAGACGCTGCGCAAGGGCAACGACAGCGCCCACCTGCGCGTGCGGACGGAAGTGTTCCAGTCCCCGTCGACGAACATCGTCGGCGTCATCCGCGGCACCGACCCGAAGCTGCGCGACGAGTACGTGCTGTACAGCTCACACCAGGACCATGATGGCGTGCGCTTCGACATCGACGGTGACAGCGTGTGGAGCGGAGCCGACGACAACGGCACCGTGAGCGTCGCACTGCTCGCGATCGCGCGCGCCATGGTGAAGCAGCCACCGAAGCGCTCGGTGCTCTTCGTGTATCACGGCGCCGAGGAGCGTGGCCTGCTCGGCTCACGCTACCATGCGATGCAGCCGGTGGTGCCGCTCGCGAACATCGTCGCCGTACTCAACGGCGACATGATCGGCCGCAACCATCCCGATTCCGCGAGCATCCTCGGCGTGCAGCCACCTCATCGCAACAGCACGGAGCTCGTGGAGATGGCGCTGCGGGCAAACGAGCTCACGGGCAAGTTCAAGCTCGATTCCATCTGGGACCGCCCGACGCACCCGGAAGGCTGGTACTTTCGCAGCGACCACCTGCCGTACGCGCGGCTCAACGTGCCGGCACTGATGTATTCCACGAACCTGCACGCCGACTACCACACGCCGCGCGACAAGCCGGAACGCATCGACTACGCGAAGTTGACGCGCATGACGCAGTGGATGTATCTGACCGGGTGGATGGTCGCGAACAATCCGAAGCGGCCGGCGGTCGATCCCGGGTTCAAGCTCGAACGCTGACCGCGAGACGGATTATCGGTTGAGGCTGAACTGGAAGGGCCGCTGCAGCAGTTGGCGCACGGCCTTTCCGTCAATCATCGGTGGCGTGAATCGCGCGCGAGGAAGTGCTTCGAGCACTGCGGCCTCAAATGCGGGGTGGTCCGACTTGAGTACCTTGATCGTCGACACGTCGATGCTGCCGTCACGATCTACCACGAACGCGACCAGGACCGCGCCCTCGACGCCTGCGTCGCGTAGCGCTTGCGGATAGGTTGGGCCTACGAAGCCGGGAAGCATCTTTGGTTCGCCAGCGGCGACCACGAAGACCGGCTTCGCGAGCGCAGTCGTAGTTAGTGCATTCTGCACACGCGGTGTTTCCTTCGCGCCGTTGAGCGCGAACTGAAATGGCTGTTGCACGAACTGCGGAACCGTCTTCCCGCCGACGGTCGCCGCCAGGAATCGCATGCCGGCCAACGCTTCGCGCACCGACGTCTCGAAATCCTTGTGATCCGACTGCAGGGTCTGAATGGACGCGGTGTCGACGGAACCATCCGCTCGAACCACGAATCGAGCTATCACAGTTCCCTGGACGCCTGCATCACGCAATGCTTTCGGATACGCCGGAACTCTGGTTCCCGGGGCTATCACCGCTGGACGTTCGACCTGCGCCTCGGTGAGAACGTCATTGGGACTGACGAAGGTAGGTTTCGGTTTCGCCGGCGTTGCTTCGGCCGCAGCGCTCGCCGGAACCGGCCCTGTCGTTCCGCCGAGATTCCCGACGACACGAGGCGAGCACGCCGCCACAACGGCACCCGCTGCTACGGCGCCGAGGATCGCGACGCGTACTCCGCGATAACGAACGTTGGTCTGTCGCATTGCCGAGATTCTCCGTGCAAGGTTGGAAGAGGATTCCGCGAGCATTGGCATGAGCCGAGCGGATGACTGTCGCCCTGCGATGAGGAGCAGGAGCTTGCCATACTGCTGGTGATCGTCGACCCCGCGCAGTGTGCGGGCATCGCAGTCGATCTCCATGGCGAGCCGCAGGCGGCGCGTCATGAACCAGATTGCAGGGTTCCACGGCACGAGCGCTGTGGCGAATACACCGAGCCACACGAGCCGCGCGTCTCCGGCGCGGCAGTGCTCGCGTTCGTGCCGCAGCACGAGCTCGCGCAGCGGTGCATCGAGGTGCAGCAGCCACGCCGGTACGATGATCCGCGGATCGCGGAGGCCAACGACTGCGGGGCCAAGTGATTCGGTCACGAGCACCGGCTCACCGTCGACGATGTGCGCCTTCGCTTCGACACGCGCGCGACGGAGCACTCGAATCGCACGGAAGAGTTGTACGAGGAGCGTACCGCTCGCGAGCGCCCACAGCATGAGTGCAACACCGTCGGCGCGTTCCGCCCACGATGCTGCGCTGTTGGCCAGGTCGCCCCCCACCACCCACGCCGGTTGCACCGAAATTGCCCCAATGGGCTCCGGTTCCGGTGGCATGAGCCTGCTCGCGATCGGTGCAGCGAGCGGCCACAGGACTGCAGCGACGATTGCGAAGAGCCAGGGCAAGCGCGTCGGGCGGCGTAGCGCGCGAAGTGCATGCTCCGTCGCAAGCGCACCGGCGGCGATCAGGATAGAGAAGAGCACAGCGGTGAACATCCAGAGGGCAATCATTCGCCACGCTCCTTCGTGCTGCGCTTGCGGGAAGACGAGGCTGAGGAACCCGCGTTGAGCTCGCGCGCGAGCCGCTGCAGCTCTTCCGGTGACACATCATGCTGGTCGACGAGCTGTGCGAGCAGCGCCTGCGGCGACCCATTGAACAGCTGCGACACGAGCCGGGACAGAGCGGTCTTCTGCGCAGTCTTCCGCTGCACCTTCGGGAAGTAGCGATGCCCACGGCCTTCCTCCTCGCGCCGCACGAAGCGCTTCGCCTCGAGATTGCGCAGGATGGTGAGCACGGTGGTGTACGCCAGCGTCACATCAAGCTTGTCCTTCACCTCGGTCACCGTACCGGACCCGATCTCCCAGAGCACGGCCATCACGTCGAGTTCGCGTTCACCAAGCGATGCATCGGTCATTCGTAAGGACTCCCCAGCAAGGGTCGATCTACTATCAACGTAGTACCTGTCGGACAGTATGTGTCGGCTGGGGTGATCTGTCAACTACCGGCATAGTAGCTTGGAACGCGGGCATGGGTGCGTGCGACTTTCACAGCGGGTAAACGGGTAGAAACAGAAACCACTTAAAAACGAAACGGATCTGTCCGCCTCGCGCCATAAGTGTCGGCACGCGACGAACAGATCCGTTTCGTTTGTTTTGTAGCATCTGTTTCTAACCGCTTACCTGCAGTTCAAGGTCGTCGCGCCAACAACGACGGTCACGGCACCACCACGCACCCCTCGGCCTTCGCGCAGTTCGGGTCGATCGGCGCCAACTTTAGTCGCGCGAGTTCCTTGTTCACGGCAGCAAGGTCGTGCCTCCACACCGTGTCGAGCTCCGTCGTATAGCCCTTGAGCTCCGTCGACAGGATGTTGAAGATCTCCGGGAGGCTCTGGTTTGGCGGGCCGTCGCCGCGCTCTGACATCGACAGCAGGTTCGCAATGCGGTTG
>DASQZA010000151.1:0-9437 GCA_035638935.1 Gemmatimonas sp.
GACACGCACGGGACGCGACGGCAACCAGCGCACGCCGATCTCGCTGTTCCAGCTCGTTTCCGCGCCGAGTTCCACCACACCACCAGTGCTGTTGCTGATGATGTCTTCCGGGCGCGGCGGCGCGAAGCCGCGGTGCAGGCCGGCAAACGCCGTGAGCCCCTCCCGCACCTCCACGGTGGCACCGATGCCCGGAATCAACGCACGTAACGACGTCGCGCCGCTCACGCCATCCGGCGCACCCGTGGCGGGCCGGCGGTTGAGACGCGTAAGACGGAGGGCCTCACCACGCACTCCAGCACTCAACGTCACCGCACCGGTCACGACGCGCGTTTGCACGTACGAGGCGTAGGCCTCCGTCGTGCGGCGGTTGTCCTCCACGAGCCCCGCATTCACGTTGCCCGCCACACCGAGCGTGCGCCCGCGCGGCGTGGAGCTGTTCACCTGCTGCCGTTCCTGCGACTCGTGATGCACGCGTGCGCCCGCATCCACTTCCACCACGGCGCGGTCGCGAACCCACTGCCATGACGCGCGCGGCTCGAGCCCCACCACCGCATACTCTCGCAGCCGCCCCTCGGCACCACAGGTGGTGTTCAGATTCGTCATGTCACCGCAGGCTGGATCGCTGCGGTCGTTGGGCCGCTGCGCCGAGTTCGAGCTCTGCCGCCACCAGTCGCGCGCGATGCGATAGCCGTACAAGGTCGTCGTCAGACTCCGGCGTTCGCTTGCACCCACGCGATGCGCGATGGCACCGCCGGCACGGGTGATGTCGAACCCGTCGTTCGCGAACGGATTCTGTCGCGGATCCGCCGCGTACTCGGCTTCGGTGAGGCCAGAGTACGTGACGGTCGATCGCTCCCGGTACAGGTTGCCCCGCAGCGTGACTTGCTGCGAACCGCCCAGGGGCACCAGCAGCTTGAGCGAGGCATCGTCGACTTCCGACGATGTGTTCGCGCGCGCACCGTCACCGCTGCGGCGGATGTAGTCGGCGAACAGACCCGTGCCGCCGGCCGCACCGAATGTGCCCCCCGCCTTCGCGTGCACGCTCGTAAACGCGCGCGAGCCGCCGACGACCGAAAGGCCGGCGCTCGGAATGCGGGGAATGGCCGGCGTGAGGTAATTGATCACGCCACCGATCGTCTGCGGCCCGTACAGAATCTGCCCTGCCCCCTTGAGCACCTCGATCGACTCCATTCGCTCGATCGGCGGGTGATAGTACGCGGCGTTGTCACCATACGGGGCGATGGTGAAGGGAATGCCATCTTCGAGCAGCAGGACCTTGCTGGACCGAGTCGGGTTGAGTCCACGCACGCCGATGTTGGGGCGCAGTCCGAACCCTTCTTCATCACGCACCACGAGCCCGGGCACCTTGCGAAGCGCCTCGTTGGTGGTGAACACCCGGCTGCCCTTGAGTTGGGCCGCGTCCACTCGCTCTGCAGAGCCTGGAATTCTTGCAAGCCGGTCGGCCGTGCCCATGACGGAGACGCCAGCCAGACGCACGGTATCGCTAACGGAGCGGCGGGCGGTGGAATCGTCCGGAATCCGGGCGCCGGTTTCCTGCGCGACGATCGTACGGGGAACCAGACCCAAGGAGAGAAAAGCGGCCGCGACGCCTAGCGTCGTCAGCGGTGTGGAAAAATTGCGGTTGGCCATCGATAGATGAGAATGAGTATCAAGTAGCTCATTCCCAAGAAAGTCACTCGGCATTCCACGGTCAAGTCCGTAGAATTGCGGCACGCGCCCCCCACCTCGACCACCACTGGGGTGAAGGCGAGGGGGCGGAGTCCGCCGTGGAGCCTACCGCCGCGGCGGTCGCTTCGCCTTCGCTGGAATCGTCGCCGGTCGCGCCGGCACCGTCACTTTCTGCTCCGTCACCAACCGCATCGCCTCGCGCACCGCGCGCTCGAGCTGCGGATCGCGTCCCTGCAGCACCGCCTTTGCGTCCTGCAGCACTTCAATGTCGGGCGCGACACCCTCGCCTTCGGCGATGTAACCCTGCGGGCCGAACACGGCGAGCGCCGGCGCCGTGATCGTGCCGCCATCCACGAGCGGATACGGCACCGATGCGTTCACCAACCCACCCCACGTGCGCGTCCCGATGAGCGGGCCGACGCCAGTCTGCCGAAACACCCACGGGAAGAAATCACCACCAGACCCGGCGAGTTCGTTCGTCAGCAGCACCTTCGGCCCAAAGATGCCCGACGCCGGCAGTCGCAGCTGCTGCGCACCGGGCACGAAATCCGTCACGCCGCCGACGGGCTTTCGCAACATCGCGCCGACCATGTAGTCGTCGAGCAGTCCGCCGCCGTTGAATCGCTCGTCGATCACTGCACCCTTCCGATCCTGCTGCGCGTAGTAGTACCGATCGAAAGCGGTGACGGCCGGTGCGCCCGTGTTGGGAATCCATGCGTACGCGAGTGTGCCATTCGATAGTGAATCGACGCGACGGCGGTTGTCTTCCACCCATGCGCGCTGTCGCAGTCCTGCCTCGCTGCGCAACGGGACGACAGTGACGGTCCACGAGCCCTCACCGTTGGCACGCTCGGCCAACCGCAGCACGGTCTGCCGGTCAGCGGTACCATCCAGCGCCTTCCACGGCTCATCGCGCGCGGTCACCGACACGCCGTTCACCTCGAGCAGATAGTCGCCGACGCGCGCCTTCACCCCCGGCGCGTCGAGTGGAGCGCGCAGTCCCGGATTCCAGCTCTCGCTGGTGAAGATTCGCGCGAGTCGCCACCGATCCCCATCGGCAACGAGATCGGCACCCAGTGCACCAACGCGCGAACTGTCGGTCGGGGGATAGTCTCCGCCCCCGACGAAGGAATGACCGACCGCGAGTTCGCCGCCGACCTGATCGATCACGTAGGTGAGATCGGCGCGGTGCTTGATGAACGGCACCAGCGGCAGGTAGCGCGCGCGCACCGCATTCCAGTCCGCTCCATGCAACGCTGGATCGTAGAAGAAATCGCGTTCGATGCGCCACGCTTCGTCGAAGATCTGCGCCCACTCCTGCGGGGGGTCGAGCAGCGTGCTCAACGACACGCGCAATGCGCCATCTCCGGCTCGTGGTGGTGCATCGGCACCGACCACGGCCCATGCCGTGCCCGCGCGCCACATCAGCTTCTTTCCGTCCGCGGTCGTCGACACCGTGGTCACGCCGGTCGTGAAGACATCCGCTCGGCGCCGGCTCATGTCCCATTTGTGCAGCGTGGTGCCGGGCTGATTACGAATGCGCTCTCCGACGAAAAGGATGCCCGCCGGGCCAGGCACCAGGAACGCGTAATCGCGAGTCGGAAGCGTGAGCGCGAGTATGCGCCGATCGATGCGGTCGAAGTCGACCGTCGTGACTGGGACACGCGCTGCAGCGGTGGCGGCTGGTGCAGGTGGCGCCGCCGCTGCGGCAGCTCCGCCGCGCGCAGCGGAATCGCGAGGCCCAGTGCGCGCCGAATCCGCGGGGGCAGGCGTCCCGGGGGCGGGCGTTCCCGCTGCGCGCGCGGCTGCTTCCTCATCGCTCTCCGGCGTGAACGGACTCGGCTCGTTCGCACGAAGCAGCGCGACGTACACCGCGCTCGTGCTCGTCCGCGTCTGGCTTCCCACATCCGCCCACCCGCTCCCGACGCCCAGATCCGTGCTCGCGAGGAAATACAACCACTTGCCATTGCGGTCCCACACCGGCGACCCTGCGCTTGCCAGTGCGTCGGTGAGGGTGCGCTTGCGTCCGTCGGCGAACGAATACACCACCACGCGACGGAATTGATTCGAGAATGTTTTCGCGTATGCCAGCCATTTCGAGTCGGGCGACCACGCCGGCACCATCGACCCGCGATCGTTCGCCGCGCCTGCGGTGTCGATCACCGCCATGCGTCCGCTCGCGACCTCGATCGTGCGAAGCCGCACCTTGTCGTCGACGAAGGCGATGCGACTGCCGTCGGGAGACCATGCCGGATTCCACACCATCTTCACGTCGCCGATGGCAATCGCGCGTGGTGCCGCCGATCCATCCGCGTCGCCGATCAGCAGGCGATAGCCTTGTCCCTCGTCGCTGAACCATGCGACGCGTGCTCCATCGGGTGACCACACCGGTGCGCGATCGGCCGCACCGGAGGAGCGGGTCAGATTACGCGCGTCTCCCTTCTCCACGGGCACCGTGAAGATCTCTCCGCGCGATTCCATCAGCGCGCGCTTGCCGTTCGGTCCGATCGCCGCGGACTGCACAGCACTCGTGACATCGGCATGGCGCGCCATCGCCCACGGAAAATCGCCGCGCACCGCGATCGACAGCCGTTGCGGCTGTCCCTTCGCGGGGTCGAGCGTCCACAGGTAGCCGTCCTGCTCGAACACGAGCGTGTTGCCAACGCCGTCGAGCGCCTTCACGTCGGCGTTCTCGAACGTCGTCAGCTGCTTCACCGCCTTCGTGCGCGTGTCGTACGACCACACGTTCGTCGCCCAGTCGCGATCGGAGAGGAAGTAGATCGTTTCGCCGAGCCAGACCGGGTCGATGTCCATCGTGAGCTCGTTCGGCAGTCGCAGTTCGGTACCATCGGCAACCGTCGTGATCGTGAGCGGCGTGTTCTGTCCGCCGCGATAGCTGCGAAATTCCACGTCCCAGCGGTCCATGCGATCGACGACGATACGTTGCCCGTCGGGCGAAAAGCTGCCGCGGAATCCCATGTACGCGGGTAATTGCTTCGCGGGGCCTCCGGCAACAGGGATCGTGAACAGTTTTGCGTAGTCGGTCGGTGCCGATGCCCGGCCCGACGCAAAAAGCACGAGCTTGCCATCGGGACTCCACCCGCGTGCTTCTTCGCCGGCGGGACTCCACGTGAGACGCATCGCATCGCCTCCCGCGGCTGGCATCACGTAGACGGCCGATCCGCCGGAGCGCGTACTGGTGAATGCGATCGACGCGCCGTCGGGTGAGAAGTGCGGGTTGCTTTCGACGGCGGGCGTGCTCGTCAGGCGTCGCGCCTCGCCACCCGCGCGCGGCACGATCCAGAGATCTGCCGCGTAAGTGAAGGCGATGTGCGTCGCGCTGATCGTCGGCTCGCGCAGCAGGCGCGTGCCAGTAGGTTGCGCGGGCATGGTGGTCGCGCCGAGCAGCGCGATGGCGCCGATCGATGCGGCAGCGAGTACATGGAATCGGGACATTGACAGAGCGGCTGGTGGCGGGTGACCGTGATCGGAGTGCGGCAAACGTACGGGCACGAAACGGCCACCACCAGCAACGCACATTGGGTCGCCCATGATGGCCAGCGTCGTGTCGAGCGCTGTGGCGCCGTAGCCAGCGGTGCTGCATACTGGGGAAACATTGCGCACCGGTCGCTATCGCGGCCGCTCCCGACCCGAGAGCTGAATGAAGCAGATTGATTCTGAGGGGCTTGCAGGGCGCGCGGCGGCTGGCGCGAAGGAGGGTCTCGACCACGTCGTGCAGGCGGTTTACCTGGAACTGCGCTCGCTCGCGCGCCACCGGCTGCGAGGTGCGCCCGCCGAACATTCGCTCAACACGACGGGCCTCGTGCACGAGGCCTACCTGCGCCTCGTCGACTCGGACACCCCCGTGCAGGATCGCGATCATTTCCTCGCGATCGCGTCGCGCGCCATGCGTCATGTACTCGTCGACCATGCACGTGCGCGCACCGCCACGAAACGCGGCGGGGGTGTCGAACTCCAGCAGTTGCACGAAAACGTCGTGCTCGGCGAGGTGGACATGGACAAGGTGATGGAGCTGGATGCAGCCCTGACGCGTCTCGAACAGCTCGACGAGCGACAGGCGCGCATGGTCGAGCAGCGGTACTTCGGTGGCCTCACGCTCGAGGAAGTCGCCGCCGCCATGGATCTGTCGCTCGCGACGGTCAAGCGCGACTTGCGCTCGGCACGGGCATGGCTCGCTACGGAACTGGGCAGCGCATGAGTGCCGATCGCGAACGTTGGCATAGTGCGCGCGGGCTGTTCGACGAGCTCGTCGAGCTGGACGAGGATTCGCGCCGCGAACGATTGCGGCAACTCGCGCAGGATGACGTCGCGCTCCATGAGGCGGTGAAGCAGCTGCTCGATGCCGATCGCAGCTCGGAAGAAGCGCTTCGCGATTACAGCTTTGGCTCGCGACATGCGACGTCAGCTCCCGCGACGTCATCGCGTGACCCGCTCGGCATCATCGGGCGCCCCGTCTCGCACTTTCATGTCACCGGCTACGTGGCGGCAGGCGGCATGGGAGTCGTGTATGCAGCGGAAGATCTGCACCTTGGCCGCACGGTTGCGCTCAAGTTTCCCCTCCCGCGCGAACAGCTCGACCGCGCGGTGCAGGAGCGCTCCATGCACGAGGCGCGGTCGGTCGCCACGCTCGACCACCCCAACATCTGCACCGTGTACGAGACCGGAGAAAGCGAACATGGCGTCTTTCTCGCCATGCCGCTCTACTCGGGCGAAACGCTGCGCGAGCGTCTCGATCGAACCGGCCCGATGTCGCCAGCGGACGCGCTCGAGATCGTGCGGCAGGTGACGACCGGTCTCGTCGCCGCACACGACGCCGGCATCGTGCATCGCGACTTGAAGCCCGGCAACGTGATGCTGCTGGCCGACGGCTCAGTCAAGATTCTCGACTTCGGGCTCGCGAAAATCCGGGATGTGGATCTGACGAAGTCACGAGTTGCGCTGGGCACCATTGCGTACATGGCGCCCGAGCAACTCCGGCGACTGCACGTCGATGGCAGGGCTGATTTGTGGGCGCTTGGTGTCATGCTGTACGAGACACTCACGGGCGTGCTGCCCTTTCGCGGCGATCACGAGGTGGCGGTGTTGCACTCCGTGTTGCACGACGAGCCAAAGCGGCCATCGGTGGTCAATCGCGCCCTCGCGCCCGCACTCGACAACCTGATCGGCGCGCTGATGCAGAAGGATCCGGCAGCGCGATATCACTCATCCAGCGCACTGCTGGCTGATCTCGAGGCGGTGCAGGTCGGTTGGCCGTCTTCAGGCCGCGCGCCGTTCTGGAGCCGAAGCGTACAACGACGACGGATTCGCGGGGCGCTGGTTCCGGCCGCGGCGCTCACGCTGCTGGCGGTCGGTGGCGGCGTGGCCGCAATAAAGCTGCGCGCTAACCGTAATGTGGTTTCGATGGCCGGCGGTGCAGCCTCACCGGTCCTTTCGTGGCGAGGCGATACGACGGACGTTGGCACCGTCGCGGCGCTGCTGGTCGCGCTCGATTCGACGAATACCGGCCGGACGGTGCGCCTCGCACCCGGCACGTACGACATTGCAAAACCGATTGTCGTACCGAACGGCATGACACTGCTCGGATCGGGCATCATGCAGTTCGACGCACGGGGGCTTCCGTCCGATTTCACGGACGCGACGCGCACCACGATCCGAATGACCGCCAGCGCCGAAGGCAGTCTGGTCTCACTCGGTCTCCGCTCCACGGTTCGTGGCGTCGAGATCGTGGACCTGGAAGGTCGTTCGGGCAACGTCATTGCGGTGGCCTCACGCCAGCCGCGGGACAGCATCGACGCGACGATCATCGAGACGATCATGGTCAACGCGAACCCAATCACCGTGGCCCCGTCCGGCGCAGTCAGTCGCGGACTCTGGATCGCGACCCAAAATCCGAACATGGGCAAGGAGCCCGGTCCGCACGAGGGATCGGTGTTGAAGGTCATGGTATCCCGCTCGATCGTCCGATCTCCATCCGGTGGCGGCGGATTCTTCGCCTACAACTTCGCGGCGAACAGCAAAATCCGGGTCGAGCTGTCCCGTAACGTCTTCGGCGGGAGCAACGAGGCAAATGGTGGCGTGAGCCGACCCGATGCTGTGCACGACTCCGAGGTGCATATCGTCTCCGACCGCAATCTCTATCGAAACGACTGGACGGATCCGTGTGTGAGCCCGGAGACCGGGTGGAATTTCACGGGTGGCTCCGGTGCGCCGATCAAAATTCAGCTCCCCGCCGCTACCAGGAACGCGCTGCGTGTAGAGTCGACCGACGACAGGCTCGAGGGCTTCACGACCGGCGTGCTCGCAACCGGGGGGCGCCACTTCCACTCGGAACAGCTCAACGGCGCGCCGACGGACAATCGCATCGAGCTGAGGCTGATCGGGACGACGATATCCACTCCGACCTGTTCCGGCGCGCAGACGGCGAGTAAGGGTCAGAACCAGGGAGTGCCTCCGACGCGGGGAGCACTCACCGTGGCCGACCTTTCCGTGACGGGCGCGGCGGCACACCGCGACGAGTTGCAGCCTGGTGATCGCAACACCGTACGCATCGAACTGCGTGGCGTAACGGGAAGTGGGGACAGAGCAAACAGCTTCCACGATGAGCGCGGACTGCGGGATACACTCCCGGAGCAGTTTCGTGGCAGAGGCAACCGGCTCGAAATCGTCGGTGACCCCGAGACGTTCCAGCGTATGAACCGCGGGCTCCGGCCGGCGCCCAACCCACGATTCTTTACCGGGCAGCCGGCAGTTTCCCCACCGTGAGCCGGTTTCGGCGACGATTACGAGATACAGGGCGAACCCTTTCCCGTAGAGGACACCCTGATGCGTCAACTTCTCCCGCTCGCGCTCTTCCTTCTTGTCGGCGTCACCGTTGGCTGCACCAGTGATGCGTCGACCGCGCCGGAGCCCAGTGGGTCGGGGCCAACCGACATCGCCGCTGCGCAGGCGATCGTCGTCAGCTCCTCCGCCGAGCTCACGACGGCGCTGTCTTCGGCGACTGCCGGGGCTCGTATCCGCCTACGCGCCGGCTCCTACAATATCACTCAGCCTCTGGTGGTGCCCGACGGCGCCACGCTCGAGGGCGAAGGTGTCATGCAGTTCGACAGCGAACGCCTCCCCACCGGCTTTCGAAGCGGTACACGCACGACACTCACCATGACGGCGAACGTGCCGGGTGATGTGATTTCGCTCGGTAACGGTTCCGCGCTCCGGCGCCTGGTGATCGATGATCTGGCGGGCCGCGCCGGAAATGCCGTCGGCGTCGTCTCTCGTGATGCGGGTGACCGCGTGTCGGCAGACATCGACGAAGTAGAAATCTTCAACCGCACGGGGCACGCCGTCGGCCCGCAGGGGCCCACGGGGTGTGCGATCACGGCGCTGACACGCAACCTCAACTCCGGCAGTGCACCGGCGCCGCACGAGGGCGCGAGCATCACGGCGCGCATCACGCATTCGCTGCTGCACGCTCCGGCCACCGGCGTCGGCTGCGGGCTGTTCGCGTTCAACTTCGCGCCGCTCGCCGATGTGAATGTGTTCCTCGCCGACAACGTGGTCGGGGGTGGACTCATCGCGGCTGGTGGGGTGAGCCGACCGGACGCGGTGTACGAGTCCGAGACCTCGATCCTCTCACACCGCAACGTGTATCGGAGCGGCACCGACACCCCATGTACGGTTCGGCGGACGGGCTGGAACCTGCAGGGCGGGTCCGGGATCCCACTCCCGCAACC
>DASQZA010000152.1:0-13951 GCA_035638935.1 Gemmatimonas sp.
GCTGTCGTCGTTGCGGATACCGGCGTCCGGCAGCTCGAGATTCTCACGTGTCGCGAGCCCCATCACGCGGGCCGCGGCTTCGGATTCTGCAGCGCGGATCGCCGCGGAACCGCGAGTGCCCATTTCGCCCTGCGTGAGATCGAGGACGCCCACTTGGCGCCCGGCGTCGACCGCGCGGATGAGCGTCCCGCCGCACGTGAGTTCGGCGTCGTCGCGGTGGGCTGCGATGGCGAGGAGGTCGAGAGTGGGCATTGTCAGGGACGCTTGGAGGGGGCGACTGGCGACTGGCGAGTTGGTGCAATCCGCTTGGACGCCAGGCGCGAGGCGCCAGACGCCAGCGTGATACATGACATCGCGGCCGCCCGCGACTACTACGAATGCGACTCAGTCGCGAGGGCCAGTCGCCAGTCGGTCTTTAGTTACCAGTCAGCCAGCACTCTGGCGTCTGACGCCTCGCGCCTGGCGTCCAAGCCAAGTCCAAGTCATCCAGCCCGCGCAAGATACGCCTGCACCCGCTCCGCAATCAGCTGCCCGCTCGCCACGCAATCACCCACCGACACCCCGTTGCGATAGTTGCCGGCGAGGTACAACCCCGGGTTCGCCGTCTCCATCGCATCGGCAGCCTCCTTCACCGCCGCATAGCCCACGTTGTACTGTGGGATCGCCTTCGGCCAATAGACATGCTTCACGAAGGTCGGCTCCCCACGCACGCCCACCAGATCGCGCAGGTCGTGCATGACGCGCTCGACCAGCATCTCCGTGTTCTCACGGGCCCGCGACGGGTAGCGCGCGCCGCCCACGAAGCAGGTGATCGCGACATGGTCGTCCGGTGCGCGCGATGGGAACAGCGAACTGCTGAACAGCGCACCGAGCACGCTTCGCTTCTCGACGGATGGGATCAGCATGCCGAACCCGTCGAGTGGGTGAGCAACGTCGCGCCGGTGGAAGCCAAGGGTGAGCGTGCTCACCGGTGGGTACTCGACCTGCTCGACCGGCGCCGCGAAGCGGCGTAGTGCGGCGGGCAGCTCCATCGCCGCCATGACGTGCGCCGGAGTCGCCATCACGACGGCATCGATCGCACGAGTGCGCGACTCGCCTTCCGGGCCCGCATCCAGCACCCATCGCGTATCGGCGCGATGCAGCAGGCGTACCGGGCAGTTCAGTCGCAGCGTGCCGACGAGTGCTGCCTCGAGCGCATCCGTGAGCGTCCCCATGCCATCGAGAAACGAGATGAGCCGCGGCCGTGGGACAGCCGTCACAGCAGCCGTCACGGCTGCCGTCACGTCCGCGTTCGCTCCCTTCCGCGCCTTCGACGCCGCACTGCGCTGCGCCATCAGGCCCTTCGACAGCGACCCATGCGCGCGCTCCAGCTCGAACACCCGTGGAAATGCATGCGCCATCGACAACGCTTCGGGATCGCCTGCAAAGATCCCCGAGATGAATGGATCGACGGCGTAATCCAGAACCTCGCGACCGAGCCGTCGACGAACGAACGACGCAACGGACTCGTCGCCATCGGTACCGCCCGCTTTCACCAGCGGCTCGAGCAGCACCCGAAGCTTCGCACGCATCGAGAACAGACCGGTGCTGAGCATCGCGGGCGGCGACAGCGGGAACGGCACGAGCTTGCCGCTACGCACAACGAACCGCTTGTTCGCGCCCGGGTTTGCTTCGACGACATCGTTCTGCAGGTCGAGCTGCGTCAGCAGCTGTTCGACCGGTGGCGACGTGACGAACGAGTTCGGGCCATGTTCCGAGAGATACCCCTCGACATGACTGGTGCGGATGACGCCACCGGTGTGGCTCGATGCCTCGTACAACGTGACGTTCACACCGCGCCGTCGCAGTTCGTACGCGGCGACGAGCCCAGTGATGCCAGCACCGACGACGGCTACCGAACGATGATCGCCCGGGTCGTTCTGGTCCGTCGGCACACTGCCGACCTGGTCAGTCAGCACCCGCATGTGTCACTCTCCGGCGTCCGTCGCCCAGTCGCGAGGTTCGAGCATTGCCGTGAGTCGCGCCTCGAACGAGTCGGGAGCGTAACGGGGGGCGTACTGCCACATCGCGAGAGGGGGAAGGCTCATCAGGACGCTTTCTACCCTCGCCTGCGTCTGCAGTCCGAAGACCGTTCCCCGGTCGTGCACGAGATTGAACTCCACGTACCGCCCACGGCGCACCAGCTGAAAGTCCCGTTCGGCCTGACCGAAGGGTTCCTCGCGTCGGCGCTCCACGATCGGCTCGTACGCATGTCGCAGCACCCGTGCCACGTCGGTCGCGAACGCTTGCACGCCCTGATGGTCGAGTCCCAGCTCGTTGTCGTTGCCGCGCAGATGGTCGAAGAAGATGCCGCCCACGCCGCGCGCCTCGTTGTTGCGATGCGTGTTCACGAAGTACTCGTCGCACCACACCTTGTACCGCGGGTAGAACGACGCATGATGCCCGTCGCACATGGTGCGCAGGGCACGATGGAAGTCCCGCGGGTCGTCTTCGTGCGGGTAGAAGGGCGTCAGGTCGGTGCCGCCACCGTACCAGCTGTCGGTCAACTGCCCGGCTTCGTCGGTGAGCTCGAAATAGCGCACGTTGAGGTGCACGGTCGGTATCATCGGGCTGCGCGGGTGAATCACCAGGCTCGTGCCGGTCGCGAAGAAATGCGTTCCGCCGGCCGTCGCCCCATGCCCGCCGAGCCGTCTCGCCGCGAGCTCGGGCAACTCGCCCATGACGGCCGAACGGTTGACCCCGGCTTTCTCGAACGTCACGCCGTCGGTCATCACCCGGGCGACCCCGCCGCCGCCACCGGGACGCTCCCAGCGATCCTCGGTGAACGTCCCACCACGGTCGAGCCGGCCGAAGAACGACGTCAGCTCGTCATGCAGCCCCGCGATCCACCGCGTCGCCTCGGCACGCCGGGACACCATGGCCGTATTCGGAGCGGGAGCGCGTTCGGTGGGAGACACTGCCGCACTCATCGCGCAATGGCGAGTTGATCGTGTTCGTATTCGGCCAGCGCATCCTCGGTCCAGCGCCACTCCTTCACCGCGTCGACGAACGCGCGCGCGTGCGCGGGCGGCACGTCGGGCAGGATGCCGTGACCGAGATTGGCGACATGGCCAACGGGGCCGAAGGCGCGAATCATCTCGTGCGTCATGCGGCGAATCTCTGCAGGCGGTGCGTACAGTGCGCATGGGTCGAGGTTGCCCTGCAGCGCAATCGCACGCCCATGACGCGAGGGGCTCGTCAGTGACCTCGCCTCGGCTGGCGCCGTGTGCCAATCCACGCCCACGGCATCCGCCCCGGTGGCCTCGGCGATCTCGCTCATGGCCCAGCCTGCTCCGGGAGCGAACACGATCACGGGCACGCCCGCCTCACGCGCACGCTGCGCGGCCTTCGCCATGTACGGCAGCACGAACGTGCGGAACTCTGCGGGGCCAAGGGCGCCCGCCCACGATTCGAAAAGCTGCACGGCCTGCGCACCGGCTTCGACCTGCGCAATGAGGTAATCGCCGACGGCGGTCGCGAGCATGTCGAGCAGCGTGTGCGCGAGCGCCGGCTGCTCGAAGAGCATGCGCTTGGCAACCGCAAACTGTTTCGTGCCTTTCCCCTCGACCATGTACGCAGCAAGCGTCCACGGTGAGCCGGCGAAGCCGATCAGTGGCACCTTGCCGCCGATCTCTCGGCGCGCCAGGCGCAGCGCATCGAGGACGTAGCCGAGGCCGTCGTGCGGATCGACGCCGTGCAGGCGCGCAAGATCGGCAGCGGAGCGGATCGGGGAGGGGAACTGCGGACCGACACCTTCGTCGAGCGTCAAGTGCATTCCCATCGCTTCGGGAATCACCAGAATGTCGCTGAAGATGA
Source organism: Gemmatimonas sp. (assembly GCA_035638935.1). Lineage (GTDB taxonomy): Bacteria > Gemmatimonadota > Gemmatimonadetes > Gemmatimonadales > Gemmatimonadaceae > Gemmatimonas. The sequence goes on from DASQZA010000152.1 coordinate 3,856, forward strand.
TCGCCGCGTCGACGCCGACCAGGTCCAACGGCTGGAGTGTGACCTCGACGGCCAGCTCCGGCGTCCGGCACATCGTGAGAAAGTCCGATTTCGCACGAACCGCGCGGTACTGCGGAAGATATCGTCCAGCCTGCCGCATCATCCAGACAGGCGGGCGCTCGGTGGGTTCGTTGCGCAGCGCGCGGAGCAGGAGGTCGTTGGCGGGCGTGTCGATGGGAGAAGAAGTCACGTGAGCTGTTCTGGTAAGCGGACCGTCCAGGGTTCGGACGACGGCGCAGCGTTCTGCGATTCACGCCGGTCCGGAAAAACTAGTTCCGTGCGCGTGTCGCGGCGGACGACAGCTGCGTCCCGCGTCACCACCCTGGGGATCTCCTTGCGCGCCTCTCTGACCGCTCCGCGCCCAACGGTACCCGAACCGGCAGCAGCGGCGCTGGCGCCACGGGCACCCCGTGGCTGCCGCGGCGCGATGTGGGGCGTCGGCGCAAACATCTCGAGCAACATCATCGCCTGTGCATCCAGTGGCTCACCACGCTGCACGGCGCGGCGAAGCGCGGCCATCGGGCCCGCGAGCAGCTTTGCCACGATGCGTGACGCGGTGCGCTCTGCGACCTTGTCGTTGCCGGCGGCAAAGGCCACCTCGCGACGCGCGACATCCTCGAGCGCCGTACGTAACGGCCTGATCGCGTCGCGTGCCGGCATGTTTGCCATCCACTCCATGAACGCGTGGATCTCCTGCTCGACGACGGTCTCCGCGTGCGGCACCGCGTCACGACGCATCTCCTCGGCCTGATGGATCGGCTGGTGCAACGTGTCGAGATCGATGAGCGTCACCCCCGGCTGCATCGCCGTGCGCGGATCGATGTTGCGTGGAACACCCAGGTCGAGGAGCAGCAATGCGAAGCCGGAGGCCGCACACGCGTCGCGGGCACGCAGCAGCGCATCGTGCTGGATCACATGGTGCTCGCTACCGGTTGCCACGATGACCACGTCGGCCATCGCCGCCTCGACGTGCACTGTTTCCATCGGTGCGGCACGGCCGCCGACGAATCCCGCAAGCTCCTGCGCCCGTTCGAACGTGCGGTTCACGATCACGAGGTCGCGAGCGCCGAGCTTGTGCAGCTGCTTTGCCGCGCGCGTCCCCGTCTTGCCTGCGCCGACGATGACGCAGCGCGCGCCATCGAGATGGCCGAAGCGCTTGGCGGCCGTCGCCGCCGCTTCGGCGCCGACGGAATTGCGGCCCGCGCTGAGCGACGTTTCGGTCTGCACACGCTTGCCGGTGCGCAGCGCGGTCTCGAACAGACGATGCAGCACCGGGCCGGCCGAATGCCCGCGGGAGGCGCTCTTGTATGCGGCGCGCAGCTGGCCCAGGATCTGCCCATCACCGAGCACCTGTGACTCGAGCCCCGACGCGATGCGGATCACATGGCGCGCCGCTTCCTCGCCCATGCGTCGTGTCGCGATCTGCAGCAGCTGGTCTCCGTCGGCGCGCGTACGCATCCATCGGCGTGCCAGCGTGTGCACCGAACGCTCGACGACCACCGGGTCCTCGCTGTCGATCCAGGCATACAGCTCGGTGCGGTTGCATGTCGCAATGAGCGCTGCCTCCGTCACGACCTCGCTTCGCGCCACCCGGTACAACTGCGTCAGGCGCTCCTCGGAAAGATGGAAGCGCTCGCGTGTTGCGACGTCGGCGTGCCGGAAATCGATCGCGATCGAAATCAGCATGGAATGATCATGAGATCAGCATGAGCGTTGGGGCAGCACGAAGTACTCATGCGGTGGCCAGGCCTGTCAGATGCGCCAGGTTCTTGAAGAAGATGCGCATGTGCGCGAGCGGCTTCGCCCGCACGAGCTGTTTGTTCATGTAACCATCGAACGTCAGCTCCTGCACGTCACGGTCGCGGCAAATCGCCACGAAGCGTTCGCGCCGGTTGTCGCTGGAGTACCAGAAGTTCTGCATGATGTCGAGCACCATGAACACCGGGCCATGCAGCCGCATGAATCGGCGGCGTGCATTCTTGAGCGCCGAGGGGTTCCCGGTGGCCAATGCTTCCAGTGCTGCCTCCGCTGCCAACCTGCCACCTGTCATGGCGTAGAAGATGCCCTCGCCGCTCGCCGGCGCAACCACTCCGGCTGCATCTCCGGCCAAAACGACGTCACGCCCGTTGTCCCAGCGGGGCAGCGGCTTGATCGGAATCGGTGCGCCTTCGCGCCGGAGCGTCTCCACCTTGTCGAGACCAGTGTCCAGCCGAAGCTTTGCGACGGCCTCCTTGAGGCCGAATCCCTTCTGCAGCGTGCCGGTGCCGATGCTGGTCGTGGCTCCGTGCGGGAACACCCAGGCGTAGAAATCCGGTGACAGGGGTGCCTGGTAGTACACGTCGCACCGTGCCGCACCGAATTTGGCATCGGGGTTCGTGCTGTCAGGCGACTTCACGATCTCGTGATACGCAAATACATGTCGCGCCTTGTGCGCACCCGGCACGCACTGGCGCGCGATCGGGGACAGGGCCCCGTCGGCGCCGATCACCATGCGGGTACGCACGGAACGCTGCTCACCGGATCGTGACTTGCCATCGGTGTAGGTCAGCACGGCGATGCCATCGTCGCCTCGCGCAAACGACGTGAACGTCCCAATGCGCCGCTCGGCGCCCGCGTCGGCCGCGCGGGTCCGCAGCCACTCGTCGAACACATCGCGGTCGACCATGCCGACGAAACCGTTGCCGACCGGAATGTCGACGTTGCGGCCCTTCGGGGAAATGATGCGCGCCGTGTCGATCTGCGCCACCATCATCGACTCCGGCACGTCGAAGTCGCGGAGGAGCTGCGGTGGAACCGCACCGCCACAAGGCTTTGTGCGCCCGGCGCGATCGAGGAGCAGTACCCGCCGCCCGGCGCGCGCCATCTCATGCGCCGCGGTTGCACCGGCCGGCCCGCCGCCAACGACGACGGCGTCATACAGCGTGCTCGCATCCGGCGCGCTGGCATTCGGCGTGTGCGTGCGCGTTTGCATGTCCGCGCCCGAACCGGGCCCGCGAGTGGTTTCCATCATGTGACTGTCTCCTTGATGCGGCGCAGGTCGCGAACAGGTGTTCGCGGGAGTTCTCGTTCTGTCGGTAGCAAGCCATACGGCGCGGCGAGCGTCCATGCAAAGGACGGTACCATCCGTCGCAGGCGATGCGGTCGTTCGTTGCGAAGATTCAGGATGCCTTCGGTATGCTTCATCTCCACCCGGGTGCGCGCGAACTCGAGCCCCTTCGGGCCGAATCGCGTCATCATCCAGTTCACGAACGGGCGCAGCGGCTTCGGCGTGCGACGCACGGGCAAACCGCCAGCCGATCGCTCGAGCTGCGACACGAAGGCGCGCACCGGGCCGCGACGGTCACCGCTCGAAACCAAGGGTGTCGTGGTGAGGGTATCGCCGAGCAGCGCGAGCATCTCCGCGCCACGCTCATTACGCTCGATGATCCACTGCTCACCGGATCCCGCCATATACCCGACCGTCACGTCGCTCAGGCTGTTCGTGTAGTCGAAGCACGAACGGCAGGTGAGCGGAAAGAAGTCGCGTGGCAGCTTCGAGATCGGGAGCAGCAGGAACGGCACGCGTCGCGACGTGCCGTTGGTGAAGCGCAGTTCGACGTGCATGTCCGGCAAGAACTCGAGGTACGTGATGGTGCTGGGATCGTCCGCGAGCAACGCCAGAAAGTCATGGAACTTGTCGGTGGTCGTGTTGTCGCTGCACGGCGTTCCGATCACGTACAGTCGTTCCAGCCCGAACTCGCGCTCGAGCGCGCGGAGCGCGTGCACCTGACACGCGACGCCGACGAACGCCAGACGGCGGTAGCCGAGGGCGACGGCCTGCTCCACGAGCGCGACCAGCGGCGCATATCCCATCTTCATGCCACGGCATCGCGCCATGTCGGCGGCGCTGGTGATCAGCGCCGGCACGGGGCGCCATTGATCATCCGGTGCTGACGCCGTGGCAATCACGGCATCCACGCTGCCATTCGCCAGCAGGGCCGCGGCGAGCGAGGTCGTGATGCCGCTCCACTGCGCGCCGTCGACCGGTCGAGTCATGCGCGCGCGATGCATCGCGCGGAACGGTCCGAAATACAGCTCATCCGGGCGGGATGCGTCGCGCGTGCGTCCGTGCACCTGCGTCTCGAGTTCGTCGTACCGCGGGTCGATGAACTGACACGCCTTGCCGCAGCGCGACGGGTCGCTGGTGCGGGACACGCCGCAATCCGTGCACAGGTCGCGATGCGGTGCATCCGGCAGTGCCGAAAGTACCGGCAACGCCCCGCGACGAGACAGCAAGGACGATGGCACGGATGGCGACGGGGCGATCATGATTGCAGCGCCGCGGGCAGCAGTTCGCCCCGTTGGCGGATCACGTCACCGGCGCGCTCGCTGGATGCACTGCGCAGCGCGAGCGACGCGGCGACGGCGAACAGCACCGCCTCGACGAGAAATACGGCGAGATAGCCCTGCACCGGCGAATCGAGCAGTGCGCGCGCCAGATCCACTCCAGCGGCACCGGCAAGCGTGCCGGTCGCATAGGCGAGTGCCTGTGCGGCGCCGAACACGCCAAGACGCAAACCCGCGCGACCGTCATGACGGTCGCCACTGAGGGCCATCATCGATCCAATGGCGCCGATCGCGAAGACGCCGTTGGCGAGGCCAAGCAGCGCGACGACGACCCGGAAGTATGCCACACTACCCGTTGCCGGCGCCGCGACGAGCGCGACATACGCCGCCGCCGACGCGAGACATCCGGCAGCGGCCCACTGACGCAGCTGGCCGGTACGCGTCGCGAGCAGCGCCGCCACGATCATGCCGGCGAGCACGCCACCATGATGCATGCCGGAGAGGCTCGTGCTTTCACCCGGCGTCATGCCGAACGCGATGCCCGCGAACGGCTCGAGAATGAGGTCCTGTGCGCTGTACGCCAGCATTGCGAGGAACACGAAGCTCGCGAACGAGCGCGCCGCGGGTTCTGCCCACACGATCGCCAGCGACTCCATGAACGAGCCCTTCGGCCCTGCAGCCGTCTGCTGCGTGATCGAGGCTGGCGAGGTCGCGACCAAGGTAGCGTTCGCGCGCTTCTCGATGCCGATGACCGCAAGCAGCGCCAGCACGAGCCCTGCGCCACCGATTCCACCCGCGATCAGCATCAGCCGCGTGAACGAGAACGGATCGAGCAGGGCGCCGGAGACGATCGCGGTGATGATGATCCCGACGATCATGAGGATCCACGTGATCGCGGCCGCGCCGGCCCGCTGGTGCGGCTGCGTGCGCTCGCTCATGAGTGCGAGCAGGGGCGTTCCGGCAGCGCTCACGCCGGCGCCGAGTGCGATGCTGGCGATACTCGCGAGCACCACGCCGAGCACGAGATGCTGCGCCATCACCGGAATGCTCGCCGCGACGGCGACGCCCGAGATGGCACACACGAAGAGACCACCGACGATCCAGGGCACGCGCGTACCGCTCGCATCGCTGCCATGACCGAGGCGGGGGCGCAGCACCAGCTGCACGCCGAAATGCAGCGCCACGAGCAACCCGGGGATCAGCGCCGGCAACGCGAGCTCGACGACGATGACACGGTTGATCGTCGTCGTGAGCAGCACGACCACGGCACCGATCGCGGCCTGCACGAGTCCGAGACGAGCGATCTGGAACCAGCTCACCGGATGGCCCGGATCGCGAACGCCGTGACCATCATGCCGGAGACGTAGAACGGCACGCCAAGCGCGCTGAGCCAGAGTGCGCGCTCGCGTGGTGCTGCGAGAAAGCGGCGCATCATCACCAGCTGCACCACCACCAGGCCCACGATGGCTGCAGCATGAAACGGCCGCGCCCACGAGACCAGCAATGCAATGACGCCAAGCTGCGCCACGATCATCATCGCGCACGCGACACGCGCCGCACCGGTTTCACCGAGCATGACCGGCAGCGATCGCACGCCCATCTGGCGGTCGCCCTCGATGGCCTTGAAATCGTTGAGCGTCATGATGCCGTGTGCGCCCGCAGAGTAGAGCAGGGCCATCAGCAGCACGGGCACGGGCGGGAGCTGGCTGCCGAGCATGATGCCCGCGCCGGTGAGCCACGCGAGCCCTTCGTATGTGATGCCGACGGCCGCATTGCCGAACCAGCCGTTCTGCTTGAGGCGAACCGGTGGTGCGCTGTACGCCCACGAGAAAAGCAGGGCGACACCCACCGCGGCCATGCCGAACGTGCCGAGCGGGATGGCGACGAGCATCGAGAGCACTGTCCAGCCGATGGCGACGGCAAGCCCCCAACGGCCGGGGATGCGCCCCGATGGGATCGGGCGATGGGGCTCGTTGATCGCATCGACGTGACGGTCGAACCAGTCGTTGACGGCCTGGCTCGAGGCGCAGACGAGCGGGCCTGTCAGCAGGATTCCGAGCGCAAGCAGCGGAAGCTCGCCGGACAGCGGTACGCCGGCCGAGATCGCCCCGCACGTGAACGCCCACATCGGCGGAAACCACGTGACCGGCTTGAGCAGCGTCAGGACCGCTTTGGGATCCGGACGAACCTGAACTGGGCGTACCGCTAAACTGACGCTCATGGGTGTCTAGTTTAGTTTACAGTCGAGCAACAGAAAAGACCCATCTTTGCAATTCACTGCTCAAAATGAGAGACTTTTCAGCTCAGGAGGTCCTCCCCGCCAGGCGGGGAGGATAAGCGATGGCGCCGTAGCTTGACGTACAGGCTCTGCCGGCTGACGCCAAGCACTTCGGCGGCCGAGGTGCGATTGTCGTTGGTCAGTTCGAGCGCCGCTTCTATGAAGTGCCGCTCCACGAGATCGATGGTGTCGCGCACGAGATCGCGCAGGGTCACGCGTCCGACCAGTGATGTCAGCTCTTCCACGGCCCGCGTCAGGTCCCGAGCCCCCTGCGGCCCATTCGCCAGGCGCCGCCCGATGTCGCGGATCGTGAAGCCGATACACGGCTCCTCGCCTTCGGGCGCCCAGACCCCGGACACTTCGACCTCGGTGTGGCTGCCATGCGCACCGCGGGCAGAGGTCGCCACCAGGCGCACTGCTCCGTGCTTGCGCAGCATCGTCAGGAACACCGGGAAGTCTGCCCCCGGCCGCCCGATCCACGAGGAGAGCAGAGCGCCGCGTACCTGCTCCTCGTTCGCCAACTCGGCGATGTCGAGAAAGGCGCGGTTGGCGGTCAGGACGTGTCCGTCGAGATCGGTGATCACGAACCCGTCGGTCGACCGCTCGATCAGGTCGCCGACGCGCGACTGCGTTTCCGACGACTTGCCGGCCTGCGCGCCGTCGACCGGAGAGACGCGCACGAGCAGCAATGTCGACGCTTCCTGGCGAAAGCAGGATGCCGACATGTGGAACGGACGATCGGCACTGTCGAAATCGACGGTAATGTCGCCCGCCCGGCCAGCCGCACGTGCTGCCACGAGCAGGTCGGTGACGGCACGCGCACCACCTGGAGCAACATGAAATGGGAAGGTGCGGCCCACGAGACGATCGGCGCTCTCGCCGAACACCTGCCCCGCGGCAGCGTTCGCGTCGAGCACCTTCAGCGTAGATGCATCGATGACGAGGATGGCGTCAGTCGCCACCTGGAACAGGAGGCGATAGCGCGTTTCCACGTGCCGCAGCTTCCAATAGTCGCGCTCCATCGCCTGCTGGGCCTCGACGAGGCGCTGCTGCAACGCTGAGACGTGGCGCATGTCGCGACCGACGGCGACGGTATCGCCGTCTTTGCCCACGCGAACCGCCGTGTAGGCGACAGGAACGTCGGCGCCGTCAGGATTGAGATGATTCACCTGCCGACGTTTGGAGACGCCCGCGCTCGTCGCTTCCTTGAGCAGCACGTCGATCTTGAATCGCGTGTCGCCGGTGACCGTCTCCGACCACGTCTGGCCAACCCACTGCTGACCGCTGAAAAGGGAGTCGCCTTCGCCGAAGGCTACGTCACGGATGACGCCATTCGCATCGATGACGAGCGCGACGTCGCCGCCGACCGCCAGGAGCGCCGCGGCGGTGTTTGCGTCGACTGCGCCGAACATCGGCTCACTCGTGCCGAATGGTTTCACTGAGCTCGCCATGACCGCTATTTGTCTCGCGTGACGCGACCACGGCAGCCCTGCTCCGCGATTCGTTGAGAAGTGCGCGTGCCACCTGCGGCGCGCCCCGGGCATCGGACGCGTACGCATCGGCTCCGACCCGGGCAATCATGTCGGGATCGTCGGCGAAGACCTTGCCGCCCACGATGATCTTGACGTCCGGATTCCGCGATGCAGCGCGCAGCCTTCGTACCTCACGCTTGAGCGCACTCAGTCGGCTCTCGCATCCCACCGAGAATCCGATCACGTCGTACCACTCGGTGCTCACCTCGCCGTGCAGGTCGTTACCCGAATACGGCGCACCCACGAGCACTCGCCACCCGTCACGTAGCATGAACTCGCCGACCATGATGATGCCGAGCGTGTGCTGTTCGCCCGGTACGCAGCTGAGCAGCACGTTGCCCACCGTCTCGGGTCGGGCCGAGTCGGCGAGGAACACGTGCGACAGGTCGCGCAGGGAGCGCTGCATTCGGCCAAGCGCCACCGTCACCTCGACGAAATCGCACTCGTCCGACTGCCAGAGCGTGCCCAGCTGACGGGCTGCCGGTGCCAGCAGGTCGAGGTAGACCGACTCGATGGAGACGCCCTCCGTCACCAGGTCCTGCACGAAGGTCGCAGCGTTCGCGTCGTCCGGACCGCGAACCACTTTGAGGAACTGCTGGAGATCCTCGTCCGAGAGCTGGCGGGCGGCGGCAACGGCGAGGGAGGGCGGAACGGGACCGGCTCGATGACTCACCATGAGACGAGGAACCAGATCGTTCTCGATGGTGCGTTGCAGTCGGGCCATCCGATCGCTTCCGCGGGCGGGGGAGCTGGAAGGGTCGTCGGACATCATCTCGGTGCTGGGCGCACGGACTTCATGTGGTCGAGCCACGGCGGGGTTGGTAATCGCGCCGAACATTGTCGCTGGGCCTCCCAGGCGCAAGAAGTCAGGTTGCTGAGCCAACATTGCAACACTGCCCGGGATTGTCAAGCAAACCTGACGTCAATCTTTCTTGACAACTTTGCTCGCGACACCTACCATCGATGCATCAGGGCAGCGAACCCCCCGATTCGACGGCGAATGACTGTAGCAGCGCATCATCAGACGACCAAAGCCCCAGCGGCTGACGTCGTTCCAACCGTAGCACCCGCAGACCGATCCGCTGGCCAGGCCGAGGCTCCACAGGCCAGGGGCCCATCGGCGAAGGCCCCGCGGGCACTGTACACGCCGGAGGAGCGCCGTCGACGCGACGCGACCCCCTGGACGCTCGTACAGGGAATCCTCGCGCCGGTGCAGTTTCTCGTCATGGCCGTCTCGGTGGCGCTCGTGGTGCGCTACCTCGCCACGGGCGAAGGGCTCGCTGCCGCCAACATCTCCGTCATCGTGAAGACCGGCGTGCTCTACACGATCATGGTGACAGGAGCGATCTGGGAGAAGGTCGTGTTCGGCCAATACCTGTTCGCGCCGGCGTTCTTCTGGGAGGACGTCGTCAGCTTCGGCGTCATTGCGCTCCATACGGCGTATCTCATCGGACTCGCGCAAGGCTGGGCGCCACGGTCGCTCATGGTGCTCGCGCTCGTCGCATACGCCGCATACACCGTGAACGCCGTGCAATTCATCCTCAAGCTCCGGGCAGCGCGTCTGGCTGCGGCGGCCGCGTGACCGCCGTGAGCGATTGCACCGTACGTGATTCGGCCCCCGGCACAGGCGCCGGTCGCACGGGCGTGTTCCCATCGGGCGCGACTCGGGGATCGTTGCCACAGTTCGGCGCGGAGCTGCCCGTCATTCGCGAGCGCGGGCAGCGCGAAGTGTTCTGTGGGCTCACCGGTATCGTGTGGCTGCACCGCAAGATGCAGGACGCCTTCTTCCTCGTCGTCGGATCGCGCACATGCGCGCATCTCATCCAGTCGGCGGCGGGCGTCATGATCTTCGCCGAGCCGCGCTTCGCCACGGCGATTCTTGGCGAGCGCGATCTCGCCGGATTGGCCGACGCGAACGAGG
>DASQZA010000153.1:0-4910 GCA_035638935.1 Gemmatimonas sp.
CTTCGACATGATGCTCGCGCTGATGAGCGGGATGCTCTCCACGGTCGCGGTGGCGTCTCGCAGCGCGTACAGTCGCCGGTCGGCCGGTGCAATCTCCCCGGTCTGGCCGATCAGTGCGCAGCCGAGCCGTTCCATTTGCCGAGTGGCTTCGGCGAGCGAGAGTCCCGTTCGGAACCCGGGGATCGATTCGAGCTTGTCGAGGGTACCGCCCGTGTGTCCAAGGCCTCGGCCCGACATCATCGGCACCGCGACGCCGAGACACGCGACGAGTGGGGCGAGCACGATCGACACCTTGTCGCCTACACCACCCGTGCTGTGCTTGTCGACGCGGGCTGCTGGCAGGTGTGACAGGTCGAGGCTCGCACCGCTTTCGAGCATGGCGCTCGTGAGCGCACCGGTTTCCTCGCGATCGAGGCCGTTCAGGAAGATCGCCATCGCGAGCGCGGCCATCTGGTAATCCGGAACGTCTCCGCTGCCGTAGCGTTGCATGAGTGTGCGCCACTCGGCGGACGTGATGCGTCCGTGGTCGCGTTTCCGCTCGATCAGCGTGCGTGTCAGCGTGCGTGCCAGCATAGTGTCGCCAACTTACCACGTGACGAGGTTTCGTGCGGGCCTTCGTGATTTCTCGCAGCGCGCCGCTGCTGCTCGTCGCCGTGATCTCCACGACGGCGCCGCTTGGGCCTCTGGTCGCGCAAGCCGGTGCCAGCACGAGTACAAGTGCGACCGTGCGCGACTTCATCGCGCGTGGCGATGGCGAAAGTGCTGCGCGTCGTCCAGCGGCGGCGCTGGTGCATTACAAAGCCGCACTGGCGATCGACGCCCGGAGCTACGATGCGCTGTGGCGAGCGTCACGCGAAGCGGTCGACCTCGCAGAGTTCGAAAAGGACTCGGGCCGGCGCACGCGCCTGAACGGCGAAGCGACGGAGTATGCGAAGCGTGCCGTCGGCATCAGTCCCGGCGACGCCGAGGGTCACTTCGCGCTGTCGCGTGCACTTGGCCGCACGGCGCTCGCCGCCGGGATACGCGACCGCGTGAAGTATGCAAAGGATATCCGCACGCATGCGCTGCGCGCCCTCGAGCTGCAGGCTCGGCACCCTGGCGCGTTGCACGTCATGGGAGTGTGGAACGCCGAGGTGATGCGACTCAACGGCATGCAGCGCACGGTGGCGCGTACGTTCCTCGGCGGCGAAGTGTTCGGCAGCGCGAGTTGGGCAGAGGCCACGCGGTATATGGAACTCTCGGTCGCGGCAGAGCCCAACCGGCTCGTGCACCAGCTCGATCTCGCGCGCGTGTATCGCGATACGAAGCGCACTGCAGATGCACGGACCGCGTTTCAGGCGGCACTGCGGGCGCCACTGTATGACGCCAACGACGAGATCTATCGCCGCACTGCGGAGCAGGAGCTGCGCGCACTCAAGTAGCGCCTAAGCAGCGCGCGCTCGGGTGGCCGTGCGCGCACCACGCGCGCACGGCCTTGCCTCTCTGCCGAGAGTCTAGCGCCAGCCGAGGCGACGACGTCCCGTCTCCACCAGCTCGACGGCTTCCTGCGCGTAGCGGCTACCGCGCTTCATGCCACCTCGGAGCTTGCGGGCGGCCTGCTTGCGCAGGCGGCGCGTCCGGTCGTCCGCATCTTCCCACAGATCGCCGGCGAGCTCACCGCTCTGGTCGTAGAGGCGACGTGCGCCACGCGTGATCTTCCGGCGTGTCTGCTCACCGCTCGCGGGCGCGAGCAGCAGTGCGGCGCTGGCACCGACCATCGCGCCGATCAGCAACCCAAGTCCAAACGCCTTTCGGTCTGCGCCCTCGCGGTCTGCGCCTTCGCGGTCGCGGTGCTGCGCTTCGGATGACTCCATGATGCGGCCTCCTGCGCCTTTCGGCGCTAATTTTCTGTCCATGAATGCTGCGAACAATGCGACCGAGCGTCGCGCTGCGGAACTTCGGGATGCATTGGCCCGCGCCCAGTACGAGTACTACGTCCTGGACCAGCCTGGGTTTTCTGACCAGGAGTACGATCACCTGTTTCGCGAGCTGCAGGCAATCGAGTCGGCTCATCCTGGGCTGCGGACGGCGGACTCACCTACACAGCGTGTCGGCGCTCCGGTGCAATCTGCGTTCCAGCCCCATCGGCACCTGGTGCGGATGCTCTCCCTCGACAACGCGTTCGACGATGAGGAGCTCCGCGCCTTCGAGAATTCGCTGGTGCGCATCGCGGGCGAGACGATTCGGAGCGCCGGGTACACGGCAGAGCTCAAGATCGACGGCGCTGCCGTCGCGCTGACGTACCGTGATGGCCTGCTCGTCACCGGGGCCACGCGCGGCGACGGTACGACCGGGGAGGATGTGACGATCAACATCCGGGCAATTGCCGGTATTCCCTTGCGTTTACGTGGCTCCGGACACCCGCCACACCTCGAAATTCGGGGCGAAGTATACCTGCCATTCGCCGGTTTCGAGGCCATGAACGAAGCCCGCGTTGCGGCCGGCGAGCCGGTGTTCGTCAACCCGCGCAATGCCGCTGCGGGTTCACTCCGGCAACTCGACCCGGCCATCACCGCATCGCGCCCGCTCCGCTTCTTCGGCTATGCGGCAGTGTTGCCGAACGGGCGCACTCCCGCAGCGTCACAGTGGGAGCTGCTGGAGACGCTGTCGGCGTGGGGGATTCCGGTCGCACCACACCGCAAGCGGTGCAGCACGATCGATGAGACGATGACATGGGCGTACGCCCTCGAGCACCAGGGGCGCTCGACGCTGGGCTTCGCGATCGACGGCGGCGTGATCAAGGTGGACAGCGTCTCGCTGCAGGATGAACTCGGCGTGCGCAACGACCGCACGCCGCGCTGGGCGATTGCGCGAAAATTCGCGCCCGACATGGCGGTCACGCGTCTCAACATGATCGACGTCAACGTCGGGCGCACGGGCGTGCTGACGCCGTACGCGGTGCTCGAACCGGTGGATGTCGGCGGTGCGACCGTCACCTTCGCCTCGCTGCACAACGCCGACCAGATCGCGAAGAAGGACCTGCGTGATGGCGACATGGTGCAGGTCGTGCGGGCGGGGGACGTCATCCCCTATGTGCTGGGCCCCCTCCCTGCGGAGCGCAACGGGAGCGAGACGCCGTGGACGATGCCCGCGCGCTGCCCACGCTGCAACACATCCACCGTGCGCTACGGCGACGACGTGGCGACGTATTGCCCGAACGTCGCGTGTCCCGGCCGGCAGCTCGAGGGCCTCGTGCATTTCGCGTCGCGCGATGCGCTCGACATCGGAGGCTTGTCGTATGCCCGGGTACAGCAACTCGTGGACGCGGGATGGATGAAGGATTTCGCGAGCCTGTTCGACATCACGGCCGAACAGCTCGTGACGCTCGACCGGTTTGCGAAGCGAAGTGCCGATGCGCTGGTACTGGCGATCGCCGCCGCAAAGGCGCAACCACTCTCGCGATTGCTCTTTGGCCTGGGCATTCGTCACGTCGGTGCCCAGGCGGCGACGTTGCTGGCGCGTCACTTCGGGTCGATGGACGCCATCATGCACGCGTCGCCGGATACGCTCGGAGCCGTTCGCGGCATCGGCGACATCATCGCCGCGTCGGTCGCCGACTACTTCGCGGATCCCACCTCGCGGCAACTCATCGAACGGTTGCGGGAACACGGGCTCACGTTCGTCGAGCCCAACGCCGTCACGGCGGGTGGTCCGCTCGAAGGAGCGACGATCGTGCTCACCGGCTCGCTGCCGACGCTCTCACGCGGAGAAGCGACCGCGCTGGTCGAGGCAGCGGGAGGCCGCGTCGCGAGCGGCGTGTCGAAGAAGACCACCTTTGTGGTGGCCGGCGAGGAGGCCGGCAGCAAGCTCGACAAGGCGAAAGAGTTGGGTGTAGCCGTGATCGACGAAGCCGAACTGCGCCGACGGGTTGCGCCGGCGTGAGGCAGCCCGTACCCAAACTGGCACAGACTGTCACGCCCGTTGCGCGCGTCGCGGTCACCATGCGCCTTGACGTGACGCCACACAGTGGCGAGCGTCGTAGGGACACATGAGCCCAATGCTGCCACATCTCGCCACGCGCACCGTCGCGATGCCGGTGGAGTTTTTCGCCGCGCTGCAGGGCGCCGCCTACGACGCGCAGAATCCGCTCGCCATCGAGAGCGTACGCGACGCCGGGTACCGCGCCGGTCAGGCGCTCTTCGAAGCATTCGCCGACTGGACACTCGACCGCGGCGAGCCCGATCCGGACGTGTTGCCGCACCACCGCTTCGTCGCACTCGCCAGTGAATTCTTCGCTGAACTCGGCTGGGGCGCGCTGACGTTCACGCCGCTGAGTGATGCGGTGATGGCGCTCGATACCGACTCCTGGAGCGAGGCAGACGGGACCGGTAACGGCTGCATGGTGTCGACAGGCTTGTTCGCGGGGTTCTTCGGGCGACTCGCCGATGCACCGATCGCCGTACTCGAAGTGGAATGCCGGGACGGCAGTTGCGACCGGTGCCGGTTCCTGCTGGGTTCGATCGACGTGCTGGGGTACGTCCATGAGGCCATGGGACGGGGCATTCCGTATGAGCGGGCAGCGGCTTCAGCCTAGCTTGGACGCCAACTGGCTTGGACGCCAGGCGCCAGGCGTCAGACGCCAGCGTGTGATCGACTTGGACGTCAGACGACACGCTACACGGTCTCGCTCGAAGGGTGAACTCTGACGCGGGCACTCTGGCGCCTGTCGCCTGGCGCCTGGCGTCCAAGCTACGGCGTCCAAGCTACGGCGTCTAAGCGTCAGGCACTAACCCGGCATACTTCGGATTCGGCCGCAACTCGTCGTCAATGAGGATCTCGCGGTCCCAGGGCAGCACGATTGCGCTGTCCGTTGCGAGGCCGTGGAAGTCCGGCTCGAACGTTCCCGTGCGGAAGCTCACGGCTGTCCGAAC
>DASQZA010000154.1:0-3068 GCA_035638935.1 Gemmatimonas sp.
AACGGTGATCGTCGCTGACGCACCTTGCTCCAAAACGACGACGCTGGGGGCGACATCGACTCTCGCAAACCCAGAGGAACCAGCGCTTTCTGGATACGTACCAGGCGGCTCGGAATCCGTGCCGCTTGGGCTCCCGCATGCGATGCAGAATGCAGCGGCTGCAAGCAGACTGACTGTCGTGGCTCGCCTGATCATGGTCCTCTCACAAAAGTTGTCTGGTCCAAGCCTCGGCCAATCCGTACAGAACGGCTCAGGCGCGGACGGGCCCGCTGGTGTACGCTCCGACAGACGCTCGCCGACTACCGTCAGTGCACGTACACGACACCGAAGTCCCACGAGTATTCGCAAAGAGCCGAACAGTAGCGGTACAACCCCGGCGTCTCGAACCTGAATGACGACGATCCATTCGTGACCTTCAACGTGACGACGTCACGATACTTGCCGTCCACGACAAGCACACTTTCGTGCGGCACATCCGGTGGCCAACCCTTCGGCGCAGGAATGTTCCACCGGACGGTGCCGCCGGCCGTCAGTTGTGCAACCGTCGGATGCCATACACCCCCCATCACGGTAACGTCCACACTGGCTACAGGAATCCCTCGAGTAATGGTTGCTTTCATCGTCGCACCCTTGATAACTCCGCCTCCCGCAGTCGTAGCCACGGTGATTTCAGCCACGCCAGCCGCGAGGCCGGTGACCTCCCCACGCTCGTTCACCGTGGCGACGGACGTGTCGCTGGTGGAGAAACTGACCGCGCCTACGAGCGGCATTGTCGCTCCGCGCTGATCCGCTCCGTGAAGGGTGAGGTAGACAGATGCTCCCTGCACGAGAGTGGCTGTCTCGGGGAAGACTGCGAAAGTCGTCAGCACCGACGGCTCGATAGCAGGAGTGATCTCGGAAGGCGAGGTATTCATGACACGAGTGCCTTCGCACGCCAGGCAGAAGAGGCAAGCAGCGATCGAAATAAGTGGGATGGGTCGCACAGTCATGGTCACGTCAGCGGTACGCCAGGATGAGGTGGATCGTACGACCATTCATGCCGAACGGCGACAGTCCGCCAGGATACCGCGACACCCCATTCAGCGATGGGCCCTGCGCCGCAGCTCCATTCTTGAAATCGAACCACTCGTTGGGATACACGTCGAACAGGTTCGCCGCGCTCACGGTGATCTGCACGCTCGGGCGCACTCGATAAGCCACCCGCATGTCCGTGATCCAGCGCGCGCGCATGATCTGATCGGCAGCCGGATTGACCTGGTCCAGCTGCGCGGTCGACCCTGCCCGCTGGCCATGCAAGGTCATCGACAATGGCCCTACGTCGTGCGTTGCCGTCAGTATCACGGATCCCTGTGGCTGCCCCCGTTCGATGATCCCGCGCGAGGTGCGGTTGAAGAGCAGCGAATCAAATTGTCGGAGTGGAGACGGAGCTGGCAATACGCGCACCACCGCTGTCTGGTTACGGTTGTAGCCGGCGAGCAGGCGAAGCGCGCCGCCACGTCCGAACAGCATGGCATGCTTCGCCACCACGTCGAGCCCGCGCGTGCGCGTGTCGATCCGGTTGGAGAAGTAGTTGCCGCCGTCGATGCCACGCAGGCCATTCTGCTCGAACAGCGGTGCAATCGAGGCGCCAGTGACTGCTCCGGTGAGCCCGATCCGACCGTCGATGCCGATCTGATACCAGTCTGCAGATATCACCGGGAAGCGCGGAAACTCCACGGTCATGACCCCGGAGTAATCGAGCGATCGCTCGGCGCGCAGCGGAGTTGCCCCCATCAACTGCGCTTCAGGGGTGTGCACCGGGAAGGTGCGGATCAATCGCACAGTGTTGACGCCGTCGATCACCCGAAAACTGATGCGCGAGCTGGAGAAGTATTGCTGGCTCAACGCCGGTGCGCGAAAGCCCGTGGATATCGAGCCGCGCGCAGCGACACCTTTCACAAGCTCGATGCGGCCCGCGAACTTTCCGGTGACCGTCGAGCCGAAGTCGCTGTACCGCTCCGCGCGCATTGCGGATTGCAGCAACAATCGCGAAAAAGCGCGGCCTTCCACCTCGACGTATACCGCCGCGTTGCTGCGACGTCCGGTGAGCACGTCGACCGGCCGGTAGCCCAGCAGACCCTGTGCACCTACCGATGCGAGCTGGCCCGCCAATGGGCCGTCGAGGATGCGAACCGCTCCATCGCGCCACGAGTCCGGTTCGCCAGCACCGATGCGGTAGCGTTCGGCGCGAATCTCGACACCACTCGAGAGACTCACCGGCAAGGATGCAATCGACAGGCTCCCCGTGACGTCGCCATTGAACGTCCACTGCTGTCCCGCGACCGATCCGGCATCGAATAGTGTCGGGCTCGTTGCGCCGAGCGAGGGATTGTTGCTGTTGCCGACGGAATACTCCAGCCGGTTGCCACCCCAACCCGCACTCAAGTCCCACCGCCAGCCACGCACTGTTCCTCGCAACCCGGCCACCGCTGAACGGTCACCGATCCCGTTGATGACCTCCGGAAGAAACCCGTCCGGATGGATCGCGCGCACCGTGCTCCTGTCGCTTGGACGCCGGAAGACCGCATCCGGTGATACGCCGCGTCGTTCCGCCACACCACCGAATCCGTAGGCTTCGATTCCGCGTCCCAGCGGCGCATCTGCCGTCAGAAAGAACAGTCCTTCCTTCAGCTCGCCGTTGCCGATGTGCGCGGCGACGCGCGGTGTGAAGCCGATGTTGCGAGGATCGTTCGTGAAATACGGCGCGCGAAGGTCGGGGTACGCCCGGTTGGTGCCGGATCGATCGCGTAACTCGCCACTCACCGTGAGTCGCGTACCGCCCTTCGTGGCTACGCCGAACGAGCCACCCACGTCAGCGCGCCGTCCATCCCGGAAACTGCGGCCACCCTCCGCACTCAGCACGGATCCGGCGCCGACGCGCAGGTCGCGACGCACTCCCGACTTCAGCACCACGTTCACCACGCCGGCGATGGCATCGGATCCGTATTGCGCCGCCGCACCGTCGCGCAGCACTTCGATGCGCTCGATGGCACTGTTCGGGATGGCGCCTAGATCGGTCAGGGCGGTGA
>DASQZA010000155.1:0-17098 GCA_035638935.1 Gemmatimonas sp.
CACCCGGGAACGGGTGCGCCAGATCAAGGAGAAGGCGCTCTCGCGCCTGCGTCACGTATCGCGAAGCAAGTCGCTCGAAAGCTTCCTCGGCTGATCACCCATGGCTTCCACCTACTCGTTCGACGTGACGACCGGCTGCGACTTGCAGGAGGTCGACAATGCCGTGAACCAGGCGCAGAAGGAGGTCGCGCAGCGCTTCGACTTCAAGGGCTCGCACGTCCTGATCGACTTCAAGCGCGCCGATAGCATCATCAAGTACGAGGCGGAGGGCGAGATGCGCATGGAAGCGCTGCTCGACGTGCTCCGCGGAAAGTTGATCAAGCGCGGCGTGTCGGTGAAGAATCTCGAGATCGGGGAACCCGTGCCGGGAAGTCACGAGATCCTGCGCAGCGAGATCAAGCTCAAGATGGCGCTCGACAGCGAAACGGCGAAGAAAGTGAGTTCCGCGATCCGTGACGCAAAGCTCAAGAAAGTCACGGCGAGCATTCAGGGCGAGCAGGTACGCGTGGCAAGCCCGGACAAGGACATGCTGCAGGAAGCCATCGCGACGCTACGTCAAGGCGAATTCGGCGTCGAACTCCAGTTCGGCAACTTCCGATAGGGCCTCGAATCCGGGTATCTTTCCCGGATGCTCAAGATTGGCCTGGTCACCCTCGGGTGCGACAAGAACACGGTAGACTCCGAGCGGTACCTCGCTGACCTCCTCGCCCACGGCGCGGAAGCAGTGACGGACATGCGCGATGCCGAAGTGGTGCTCATCAACACATGCGGCTTCATCGACGCCGCCAAGCAGGAGTCCATCGACGCCATCCTCGCCGCTGCCCGTCTCAAGGAAGACGGCGCGTGCAAGGCGGTGTTCGCGATCGGCTGCATGATCGAGCGCCACAAGAGCGAGCTGCTCGTGGCTCTCCCCGAGGTCGATGTTTTCCTCGGGACGTCGGAGACCTCGCGCATCGTGCCCGAACTCGTGGAGCGAGGGCTGCTGGGCGGCTCGCTGGTGGAGCACCCGGGCGTCCGTGTGTTCGGTGGTGACATGCCGCACGTGCGCTATCTCAAGGTGTCCGAGGGCTGCGACCACGGCTGCGCGTTCTGTGCGATTCCGCTCATGCGCGGCCGCCATCGCTCGTTCGGGCTGGATGATCTCGTGCGCGAGGCGCAGCTGCTCGAAATGCAGGGCGCGCGCGAATTAAACCTCGTGGCGCAGGATCTGGCGCACTACGGGCGCGACCTGCGCGACGGCGTCACGCTGCCCGATCTGCTCGAAGCACTCGTGCGCGAGACCACGATTCCGTGGATCCGCAACCTGTACCTCTACTCCGCCGGCATCACGCCGCGCCTGCTGGAGACGATCGCGTCGAACCCGCGCATCGTGCGCTACCTCGACACACCGATGCAGCATGGGGCCGATGCCGTGCTCGCGCGCATGCGCCGTCCAGAACGCCAGAAGAGCATTCGCGAACGTCTCGCGCTGTACCGCAACATCGTGCCGGATCTCGCCGTGCGCACCACCGTGATCGTGGGTTTTCCGGGCGAGACGGAGAACGACTTCAACGAGCTGCTCGAGTTTCTGGAAGAGATGCAGTTCGACCGCGTGGGCTGCTTCACGTACTCGCCGCAGGAAGGGACACGGGCGTACGATCTCGAGGACGACGTCCCCGACTCGGTGAAGCGCGAACGCAAGGAACGGCTGGAAGAGTTGCAGCGCAGCATCACGTCGGAACGGTACGAGCGATTTCTCGGTTGCGAGACACGGGTGCTCGTCGAGCGTGTCGGGGACGCACCAGGCGTCGTGGTGTGCCGCGCGCCGTGGCAGGCCGATGACATCGACGGCGTCACGTTCGTGCGTGGGGTCGCCACGCCAGGATCGATGCTCGACGTGCACGTCGACTCCGTCGTCGACGACGTGGACTTTCACGCGACGTTCCTCCGGGCCGCCGATGTTCCTGGTACGCAGGCGGTGCGGGCGTCGCGTGCGCTGCCGATGGCAAATGTGCATGCACATGCATTGCAGGTCACACCATCCACTGTTGGGAGCTACGGACGATGACCCCGAAGGACAGCACGCTCGTCGACGCACCAGCGAGCTCAGAAGCGCCCGCACGCCCGCACGCGAAGTCTGCTGCAATCATGGCACGCTCTCGAGACCGATTCCCCGGCGGCGTGAATTCGCCGGTGCGCGCCTTCGGTGGTGTGGGCGGCGAGCCGTTCGTGGCGTCGCGTGGCGACGGCGCGCGGATCTGGGACGCGGATGGCAACGAATACATCGACTACGTGCTCTCCTGGGGGCCGCTGGTGCTCGGCCACGCGCCACGCGCGGTGCTCGACGCCGTCGCACGTACCATGCAGAACGGCACCAGCTTCGGCATGCCGACCGGGCTCGAAGTCGAGCTGGCTGACAAGATTGCCGAGCGGATGCCGCATCTCGAGATGATGCGCTTCACGTCGAGCGGCACCGAAGCCGCGATGAGCGTTGCACGGCTGGCTCGCGCCGTTACCGGGCGTGAGCACCTGTTGAAGTTCGAGGGCTGCTATCATGGGCACGCCGATTCGTTCCTGGTGCGCGCCGGATCCGGCGTGGCAACGCTGGGACTGCCGGATTCACCGGGCGTGCCGGATGCGCTCGCGAAGCTCACGCTCACCTGCGCGTACAACGACCTCGAGGCCGTCGAGCGCATTGCGCGGTCGGTGCCGCTGGCGGCCATCCTGCTCGAGCCGATCGTCGGCAACGGCGGGTTCATCGAACCCGACCCCGATTTCATCCCGGGTCTGCGCCGCATTGCTGACGAAACGGGTGCCTTGCTCGTCTTCGATGAAGTCATGACAGGATTCCGCATCGCATACGGTGGAGCGCGTGAGCGCTTCGGTGTCACGCCAGACCTGACCGCACTCGGCAAGGTCATCGGCGGTGGATTGCCCGTGGCGGCGTATGGTGGAAGCCGCGAGCTGATGGCGCGAATTGCGCCGACAGGCCCGGTGTACCAGGCGGGCACGCTGTCGGGCAATCCACTCGCCATGGCCGCGGGGCTCGCGACGCTGGGCGCGCTGACGCCGGAGGTGCACGACGGCATCACCGCTCGCACCGCAAGGCTCGTGGAAGGCATGAAGTCGATTGCCGCGCGCCACGAGGTGCCATTCACCGCGAGTCATGCAGGTTCGATGTGGGGCTTTTTCTTCCGTGCGGAGCGTGTGCGCACCTTCGAGGAAGCCAAGCAGTCGGACACGGCGCTGTTCAAGCGTTTCTTCCATGCGGCGCGTCGTCGCGGCGTGTCGCTCGCTCCTTCCCCGTACGAAGCGGCATTCATGTCGGCAGCCCATGGCGACGCCGAAATCGACGCCACGCTCGACCGTCTCGACGACGCGCTCGGCGCGGCTGTCGACGGGCGCGACTGACCGCATGCGGGAGGGCACGCTTGCGCTGGGTACGATGTCGGCGGCAGTCGTTGCCATCGTACTCGGCGTTGCGTGCGCACCGGGCCTCACACCTGCGGTGTCACCGGTGCCCGGCGCGACGGTGCCCGGTGCAACGGCCTCGTTACCGACGGTCGAGCGCGCCGAGCGTGCTGGCCGGCTGAGTGCGGACCGCATGGTGCGCGTCGCACTCGCCGGCGGCGCAGTTTCGGCCCCGATATCGGCGACCGACGCGTGGCAGGTAGACGAAAACGGTGGTGCCGCCCTTCTCGTGCGCGGGCTCGGCGGGGAAGCTTGGCGCATCGAACAACGCGGTGGTCTGCTTCGCCTTGCCGGTGACGGCGGCGATGCGACGCCCTGGCGGCAGGGCCCCTTCGTCGCACGCCCCGTGGGCGCCGCGCAGGGGCCTCGCGGGACCAGCGATGCAGCGCTCTTGCAGTATCAGGGAAAGCGGTATCGCGGCGAACTGTGGTTCACGGCGACCGACTCCGGCGTGTTGGTCGTCAATCGGCTTCCCGTGGAGGACTACCTGCGCGGCGTCGTACCGATCGAGCTCGGTGTGCGTGGGCCCGCGGATCGCGCTGCCCTCGAGGCACAGGCGATTGCGGCACGCAGCTACACGTACATCAGGGTTCCCGCCGGCGACGGCACTTCGTTGCCATCGTCGGGATGGCATGTCGTCGCCACCGTGAGCAATCAGGTATACGGTGGAGCCGACGTGGAGCACCCGATCGTGAATCAGGCGATCGATGCGACCGCGGGACTGGTGCTCCGGTACGGAGGGCTGATCGTGGACGCACCGTACTCGTCCTCCTGCGGGGGGCGCACGGCATCGACCGGTGAGGCGTGGCGCGGGGCACGGGATCAACCTTACCTGCAACCGGTCGATGACACCGATCAGACAACCGGGCGGCCGTACTGCGACATCTCCCCTCGGAATCACTGGACCGAGGAGCTGGACGACGAGCGACTGCGGCAGACCGTGCGACGCGCCTTGCTGGCAGCGGGTGCCCGCGACCCGGCGGGCAGCAACGTCACGGATCTCCGTGTGGCGGAGCGGACGCGGTCCGGACGGATTGCGTCGTTGACCATGCGGACGGAGCGCGGTGACGTCTCGGTGCGCGCGAGTGACCTGCGCGCCGTTTTTCAGAATGCGCGCGGCGCCATCCTTTCGAGTACCCAGTTTTCCGTCGAGCGGGAATCACGGGCACGCGGTGCACTGACCGGTGTTACGTTGCGAGGTGCCGGAAACGGACACGGGGTTGGCATGTGTCAGTGGGGGGCGATTGGACGGTCGCGTGCCGGGCAGGACGCCCGCACCATCTTGCGCCACTACTACCCGGGGACCGTCGTCGGCTTCGCGGACTGAGATACGTTCGAGGATCCGCTCGAGTCGTTCCACCCCTGGAGGCGTGAATGAAGGACGGTGTACGGATCGCCGTCGTCGGCACCGGCGCGATCGCGCAGCTGACGCACATCCCCGTACTCTCGAAGTTGCGTGGTGCGAAGCTCGTCGCACTGTGTGACAACGATGCAGCGAAGGCGCGCGCCCTCGCCGATCGTTTCGACGTACCCGACGTGTTCACGGACTTCGAGGAATTGCTCGACTCCGACGAGCTCGATGCCGTCGTGATCGCGACGCCCAACCACCTGCACGAGCCGCACGTGCTGAGTGCGCTCCGCGCGAAACTGCACGTGCTCTGCGAGCGACCGCTGTCGCTCTCCGCGCGCGGTGTCGACCGCTGCATCTCGGCGGCGGCGAAAGTCGATCGCCGGCTCGTGGTCGGACACAACCATCGCTTCCGTGCGGACACGCAGGCGTTGGACGGGTTCATTCGGAACGCCGAGCTGGGGCAGGTCACGTCGATTCGTGCGGGCGCGCTGCACGTGAAGCGTGGCGCAGACGGGTGGCGCAACCGCCGCCCCGAATCCGGCGGTGGCGCGTTCCTCGAGCATGGCTTTCCGCTGCTGGACCTCGCCCTGTGGCTTGCCGACCTTCCGGCGCCGGTTCGCGTCTCGGCGACCATGCGTCGCGGCCGAGCGGCGGCGGCAGTGGAAGATGCCATGCAGGTGCTGCTCGAATGCGAGAACGGCTTGTCGCTCGCGTTCGATGTCGCGTGGAATTACGTGGGCGACGAAGAGCGTTGGTGGTTCGAGGTGCACGCGACGCGCGGCTCCGCGCGACTCGCGCCGTTGCGGGTCACGAAGGAGTTGAATGGCCGTGCCGTGGACGTGTCACCGTCCGGCGCCGCGGCGCGCGAGAGCCCGTTCCTGCAGAGCTACCGGGCGGAGATCGCGCACTTCCTGGCCGTGATCCAAGGCCAGGCGCCGTACGAACCGCCGACCGACCAGGCGCTCGTGCATCGCGTGCTCGAAGCGATCTACAAGTCTGCCGACGACGGAAAAGAGATCAGGTTCTGATGCGGTTTCGTGCAGCACCGCGGGCGTGGCTGCGCGCGGCCCTCGTTGCGCTGTCGCTGCTCGTGCCCGCTGGTGCGACGGGGCAGGGTGCGGGAGCACCGGTTGCGCCGGGAGTCTCGCCGGCCACCGACAGCGTGCGGAATGCACGCGGCCAGTCGCTTGTCGTGTCGTTGCTCACCTACGGGCCCGGTGACGAAGTGTTCGAGCGGTTCGGGCACGTCGCACTGTCGGTGCGCGATACGCTGACCGGACAGGATGTCGCATACAACTGGGGAATGTTCGACTTCGATCAGCCGAACTTTCTCGGGCGCTTCCTGACCGGCGATACCAAGTACTGGATGGAAGGATTTCCGACGGACTTGTTCAATGGGGTGTATACCCGCGCCAATCGAGGCATCCGGCGACAGACGTTCGCGCTCACACCGGTCGAACGCGCGGCGCTGCTCGAGTACGTGTCATGGCAGTCGCAGGAAGAGAACAAGTATTACCGGTACGACTACTACCGGGACAACTGCGCGACGCGCATTCGTGACCTGCTCGACTGGACGCTCCGCGGCCGACTTCGACCGGAGCTGAGCGTTCCCGGCGCCGGGCGCACATGGCGAGGCGAGACAGAGCGCATCACGGCGAATGACCTGCCCGTCTTTGCCGGCATCGAAGTCGCACTGGGGCGCGATGCGGATAGGAAACTGTCGCGATGGGAAGAGGCGTTCCTGCCGGAGCACATGGCGTCCAGCCTGGCGTCGGTGGTCCTGCGTGATTCGTCGGCGCGCCGCTACCGCCTCGTGAACGACGACTCGGTGATCTTCGCCGCGGGACGCGTTCCGCTTCCGAGCGAACCGCCCGACCGTGTCGTCATGGCTGCACTGCTGGGGCTCACCATTGCCGGGCTGATCGCGGTGCTTGCCGACGCGCGGGGGCGATTCGTGCGCGTCGCGCTGTCCGTGCTGGTCGCCGGCTGGTACCTCGTGGGTGGCCTGCTTGGCACGCTCTTGCTCCTCGCCGGCACGGTCACGAAGCACGCGCCGTACATGGGCAACAACACGACCCTGCTGCAGCTGCATCCGCTGTTGCTCGTCGCAGCGTTCGCGGTACCGATTGCCCTCATCAGGCACCGGCGGACGCGAGCGGCCATGGGCGTCAGCGCGACGGTCGCGTTGCTCTCGGTCATCGGCCTGCTGCTGCAACTGGTGCCGGCGCTTTCGCAGCGAAGCGGCGTGGTGCTCGCGGTCACGGTGCCGGTGCATGTCGCGCTCGCGGTTGCCGTGTGGCGCCTTGGTCTGCAGCATGGCTCGCCGCAGTCATCGCACCCGGGTGCCAACCGCGATCGCGACGCGATGTGAACGAATCCTCCGGCGGAACTGCAGTCGGCATCGATGTCGGTGGCACGTTCACCGACCTGGTTGCGATCACATCGGACCTGCGCATCCGCACAACCAAGGTGCTGAGCACGCCGGAGGATCGGGCATCGGGGGTGATTGCGGCCGTGCAGGCCGCTGTGCACGCCGCTGTGCACGCCGCTGTGCACGCCGCCACGCCGCCGGCAGCCGACTCCGCTTCGTTCAGCACCGCATCGGTTTCGCACATCACGCACGGCACCACGGTGGTCACCAACCTGCTGCTCGAACGCTCCGGTGCGCGCGTGGTGTTGTGTGCAACGGCAGGGTTTACCGACCTGCTGGAACTCCGGCGGCAGGAGCGTGCCGCACTGTACGACCTGTCCCGACAGCACCCGCTGCCGCTCGTCGAGCGCGGAGCCACGGTCGGCGTGCGCGAGCGTGTGGTCCCCGAAGGTGTGCTGGTTCCGCTCGATGATGACGCGATTGCCGAAGCCGTTCGCGCGGTGCAGGCGCTCCACCCCGAAACAGTCGCCATCGCGCTCTTGCACGCCTACGCCGAACCGGCGCACGAACGTGCCCTGCGCGATGCGCTGCGCCTCGCGCTCCAGTCTGCGTTCGACGAACTGCCGGAGGGCGAGCGGGCCGGACGCCAGGGCCCACCCGACGTCATCTGTTCGCACGAGGTGCTACCGGAGATTCGCGAGTACGAACGCACGGCGACGACGGTCGCCGAGGCGTACGCGCGCCCCGCGGTGCGGCGGTATCTCGGCAGCTTGCGTGAGCGGCTCGCCGAAGTCGGGCTCCCGGCACCGCGCGTCATGACGTCTGCCGGTGGCACCCTCGAGCCTTCGGCCGCGGCGCACCATGCAGCGTCACTCGCACTCAGCGGACCTGCTGGTGGCGTCACGGGCGCCGCCGCCGTCCTGCGTGCACTAGGCATTCCCGATGCGCTCACGATCGACATTGGTGGCACGAGCGCCGATGTCGGACTGATTCTGCATGGGGAACCGATGGTGGAGCGTGGAGGCGTGATTGCGGGCGTACCGATCGCGCTACCGCGTGTCCTCGTCGAAGCCGTCGCTGCCGGCGGTGGCAGTATCGGATGGATAGACGAGGGTGGCGCATTGCGTGCCGGCCCGGAGAGCGCCGGTGCAGTACCGGGCCCGGCGGCGTACGGGCGCGGCGGCACGCGCGCCACCGTCACCGACGCGCACGTCGTACTCGGCAACGTCGCCGCGGGCGCATGGAGCGGCGGCGTGACCATCGACGCCGCGCTCGCACGGTATGCACTGCACCCGCTGGCCGAACGCCTCGGCGTGACGGTCGAACGGGTAGCCGCCGCATTGATTGCGACCGCCGACGCGACGATGGCGCGTGCGCTGCGGCGCGTTTCCGTCGAGCGAGGAATCGACCCGCGTGGTGTTGCGCTCGTCGCGTTCGGTGGAGGTGGCCCGTTGCACGCGTGTGGCTTGGCCGACGGGCTGGGCATCACGCGTGTCGTCATTCCGCCACACGCCGGCGTGCTGAGTGCGGTTGGTCTCGCGCTCGCACCGGAGCGGCGCGAGGGCCTCACAAGCCTGGTGTCGCCGTTGGACGAGGTGGACGCGCACACGCTCGAGCGGCTGCTCCATGACGAAGCGACGCGTCTCGCAACCGGCGATGGCGCCGTTGCTCCGGCGGAGCCGCTGCAGCCGACGTGGTGGGTGCGGGCGCGCTATGTAGGACAGGGCCACGAGCTCGACGTGCCCGTGGCGCCGGGCGAAAGTGGACGCGACGTGTCCGTACGATTCATCGAGGCACATCGCGCACGCACTGGATTCACGCTCGATCGGGCGGTCGAGTGCATCAGCCTGCGCACTGCACTCGTTGGTGTCGCCCGTGCCGTCGACTTCGTTCGCCACGATGCACCGGCAGGCATGGAACTCGCCGGCGATGCCGACGACGGGCGCGCGATGGAGCGCACTGTGCGCGGCCCGGCGACCGTTCGGCTGCCGGACGCAACACTTCGCATCGCGGATGGTTGGACCGCGCGCACACTTTCAGCAGGTGGATGGCTCGTGGAGAAGTCATGACCAAGCGCGTGGCGAAGAAAGCATCGGGGAATGAATCGGCTGTGTCGACGGAGAGCGCGGGAAGCGGTCCCGGCACGCGAGCCGTGCGCATCATCGGCAACCCGGTACCACCATTGGTGCCCAAACGTGGTGCCGTGCATGTGCTGCTCGTCGGCGAAGCGCCGGGGCCGCGCGGCGCGGACAAGAGCGGAGTGCCGTTCTTCGGCGATGCCGCGGGGCAGCATCTGTACGCGGCGTTGCGCGCAATGGGTGCCGTGACCGTCCCCGAGTACGTCGACGACCTACCGTGGGATGGCGAGATCTTCGCAGATGGCGGACTGTGCCCGACAGCGCATGGCATCGCGTTGGGCAACGCATATGATCGCTGCCCAACGGATGATGGTATCGCGTTCCGGGCACCATCGCGCGCGGAACTCGCGAGCGAAGAAAACGTCGCCCGCATTCTTGGCGACATCACGCGCTTCTCCGAGCGGGGGCTGCGCGGCATCGTGACGATGGGACGCGTTGCCGCCACGACCATCGATCTCGTGCTCAAACGCGCACCGCATCCCGCTCTGCTGCGCCGGGCAGTCGTGCATCCATCGGCGCGCGGGCTCTTGTCGCTGCTTCCCGGCCGAGGCAGCGGCGTCAAGATGGCGGAGTTGCAGGAACGGTGGAAAGGCATGGTCGAGACGGCCGTGCGTGAAGCCGGATACTCCGCATGACTCGGCCGGACGACGGGCTGGAAGCATCGGGCGGGTTCGATGCGATCGACCTCACCGTGTTCTCGCAGCGCGTTGCGATGCTCGCGGAGGAAATGGGCAGTCTGCTCGAGCGCAGTGCCATCTCGCCCAACATCCGCGAGCGACGCGACGCCTCGTGCGCACTGTTCGACGCGGATGGACGCCTGGTAGCGCAGGCGGCACACATTCCGGTGCACCTCGGCGCGATGCCGGAAGCGGTTGCTGCGGTACGACGCGCTGGCGCCGGGAGCGGCGACGTGTTTCTCCTCAACGATCCGTCGCATGGCGGTTCGCATCTGCCCGACCTCACCATGGTGGAGGTCATCAGCGATCCATCGGACAGCACCCGCGTCATCGGCTTCGCTGCCGTTCGTGCGCATCACGCCGACGTTGGGGGGATGAGCCCTGGCAGCATGCCGTTCGGCGCAACGGAACTGTTTCAGGAAGGCATCATCGTGCCGCCGGTGTGCATCGAGCGTCGAGGCATGCCTCAGCATGATGTCATCCGGCTGCTGCTCGCGAATGTGCGCACGCCGGCGGAACGTGAAGGAGATCTGCGTGCACAGCGTGCCGCCTGCGCCGCTGGTACTGCCGGATGGCAAGCGTTGCATGCGCGCACGGGTGCAACGCAGTTGCGCGCGGCAGTCGATGCACTGCTCGACTACACCGAGCGTCGGGTGCGCGCTCGCCTGGCAGTGCTCGAAGGTGCGACGGCTCGCGCCGAGGATGCACTCGAGGGCGACGGGGTGGATGACCGCGCGATTCCGGTCGTGGTGCAGCTGGGTGTAACGAACGGGGTGCTCCACGTCGATCTCACGGGAACGTCGCCGGCCGTACGCGGGAACGTGAATGCGCCGCCCGCCGTTGCGCGCGCGGCCGCAGTTTTCGTAATGCGCGTGCTGTGCGACGACGACGTACCCGTGAACGACGGTATTGCGCGTGCGCTCGCGCTCACGATTCCCGACGACTGCGTCGCCAATGCACGCCGGCCGAGCGCCGTGGCCGCTGGCAACGTGGAGCTCTCGCAGCGGCTCACCGACGTGCTGTTCGCGGCCCTCGGTGCGGCAGCGGAATCGATCGGGGTGAGTTTGCCGATCCCTGCATGCGGGCAGGGGACGATGAACAACATCACGCTCGGTACGCGCGACTGGAGTTTCTACGAGACCCTCGGTGGTGGGCAAGGCGGAAGCGCACGCGGGGATGGCCCGGACGCGGTGCACGTGGGCATGAGCAACACACGCAACACCCCGGTGGAATCGCTGGAGCGCGCCTACCCGCTACGCGTACTGGAATACGCCGTGCGACGCGGGAGCGGGGGACGTGGCGCCTGTCGCGGCGGTGATGGCGTGGTGCGACGCTATCAGGCGCTGGTGCCGTGCACGGCCACGCTGCTCACCGAGCGCCGCGTGATCGCCCCACCAGGCGCAGCCGGCGGCGCGAACGGTGCACCTGGCCGCAATGCGCATGGCGGAGACGTGCTCCCGGCAAAGTGTCGGGTCGAGCTTCGTGCCGGTGACGTGCTGACTATCGAGACGCCGGGTGGTGGCGGGTGGGGTGCGCCGCCGACGTCGGCGTAGACTGAGCGCTCGGAATCGGCGCAGTCGCGGCGTGCGGCGTGATCCCCACGTCGACGCCCGCGGCGATGGACAACTCCATGCCTTCACTTGCTCCGAGCACGACCAAGCGGTCACCCGCGATGTCGCGGCATCGAGCGAGCAAGCTGTCGACTCCGTCGTCGCTGCGATCGGGGTGATGATGGAAAAGCACGAGCGTGCCGACTCCCGCGTCCAGAGCGAAGCGCGTGGCCTCGTCCGCCGACGAGTGTCCCCAACCCACGTGGTTTGGCAGCTCGTCGGCGGAGTACATGGCGTCGTGGATCAGCACCGGAATTCCACGAATGGAATTCGCCAGTGCGGCGCGCCACGCTACCGTACTCGCGCGCGTGTCATGATATGCGAGTTCGTTGTCCGGGGCGTACGCGATGCCGTGGCCCATTGCGTCATCGATGCGGAGTACCGCCGCTCCACCGGGATGATGCGCCTGCAGCCGATGCACGTGCGTGCTGCCGACGTGCGCGACATGCCAGATCCCATCCTCCGCGCTTTCCGTCAGCCAATCACACGATTGCAGGCGTCCCGTCACTCCGGCGAGTTGCGGAAAGATCGGCGGAGACAACAGTGCGTGCAAAAACGGTTCGAGCGCGGCCGCATCGGAGTTGCCGCAATGCAGGCATACGGGGCGATCGTGTCGCAGCAGCGGCGCGAAATGCGGCAACCCGATCACATGATCGCCGTGCCGGTGCGACAGGAACACATGCACCTGGCTATCGTCCCGTTCCTTCTCCATTCGTGCACCGAGACCGCGAATGCCGGTGCCGGCATCCAGCACGATCAGCGCGCCGGCAGGATCGCGGACTTCGATGCAACTCGTGTTGCCGCCGTAGCGCACCGTCTCCGGCCCTGGGCTCGGGCACGTACCGCGTGCGCCCCAGCAACGAATCGTGAAGCGAACCGGTGCACCCATTGCGTGCCCTACAGCCTTGGGCGCGAGCGGGATTCGAGAGACGCGCGGTTGATGATCGTCACCTGACGACGCTGCACCGAGATCAGGCCCTTCTCCTGGAACTCGGCCATGGCACGCGACACCGTTTCGCGACTCGCGCCGATCATCTGCGCGATCGTCTGGTGCGTGAGCTGCTTGACCAGCGTGGCAGGCTCGCCCGGCGTGGCGTGCTCCAGGAGCACCTTCGCAACACGTCCCGGTACGTCGAGGAGCACGAGGCTGCCGATGGTGCCGTCGGCCTGTCGGAGGCGACGCGAGAGCTCGATCATCAGGCCCCATGCGACCGCTGGCGACTGTTCGACCTGGCGACGAAAATCGGCGCGGCGCAATACAAGCAGGCTCGACGCCTGGGTCGAGACCACATGGGCCGAGCGCGGGCGCCCGTCGATCAGGGAGAGCTCGCCGAAATGATCGCCAACGCCGAGGACGTTGAGGATCACCTCGCGGCCGTCTTCACCGATCAGGAGCACCTTCACTTCACCGGAGCGCACGACGAACAGCGCGTCGCCAGGATCGCCTTCGCTCACGATCATTGCGCCCTTCGCGAATTTCTGTTCGCGCGTCAGCTCCGCAAATCCGCGTACCGATGCACGATCGAGCTCGCGGAAGAGCGGTACCGTCGCCAGAAAGTCGGTGATGCGGTCGAGCGACACGCTCATCGTGGGCGGCGTGAAGCGAAGTGGGGGTGTGCCGAAGGTCACCATACGTTGCTCACCTCGGGCCAGTGGACCCGTGAAAATACGTTTACGGAGAGGGCTGCTGGCAAGCCGCGGCGCCGAAATCGCCCGCGGCAGAGGTGGCGGGTTATCTTTGGTACTACCCACCACTTCTGTCGCGGGTGCACGATTCGGTCGGTTTTTCCGACCCAGCCGCAGGCTACGATGCACGTCACGTGCCCCGCCGTGACTCGAATCACCGTTCCGGATGGGCTCTCTGTGACTTACGAATGCCGTTACTGACGCGTTTCCGACCGACTTTCCCTGCATGCTGAGCCACCTGCGCGACCGCATCGACGATGCGCTTCGCCGAGCAACCGAAGTCGAGCAGCTGCTCTCCGACCCCGAAACGGCGAAGGATACACCCCGCCTCGTTGCGCTCGGCCGGGAGCATCATCGCCTTGCCGAGACCGTGACCAAGGCGACCCGCCTTCGGGCAGCGGAGCGTGAGCTCGCGGAAGCGCGCGAGTTCGCGTCTGGTGACGATGCGGAGTTCGCCGCGGAGGCGAGGGCGGAGGCAGACAGGCTCACCGGTGAAGTCGAGGGACTCGAGAAGGCGCTCGTACCGCTGCTCATCCCGCGCGATCCGCTCGACGATCGTCCGGCGATTTTCGAACTGCGCGCCGGAACCGGTGGTGATGAGGCGGCGCTCTTCGCCGCTGATCTCCAGCGCATGTACTCGCGCTTCATCGAACGGCGCGGCTGGCGCGTGGAGTCGATCCAGTACTCCGAAGGAACGTTGGGCGGCGTGAAGGAATCGGTGTTCAAGGTGATCGGCGACGGCGCATTCGGCATTCTGCGATGGGAGTCCGGCGTGCATCGCGTGCAGCGCGTGCCTGCCACGGAGAGCCAGGGACGCATTCACACGTCCGCAGCGACCGTCGCGGTGCTTCCCGAGGCGGAAGAGGTCGACGTGCGCATCGAGGACAAGGACCTGCGCATCGATGTGTTCCGCTCGTCGGGACCGGGCGGACAGAGTGTGAACACGACCGATTCCGCCGTGCGCATCACGCACATCCCAAGCGGAATCGTGGTGTCGCAACAGGACCAGAAGTCGCAGCTGCAGAACAAGGCGAAAGGCATGGAAGTGCTGCGCGCGCGCCTGCTCGACTTGCGTTTGTCCGAACAGGAGTCCGAACGGTCTCGCATGCGAAAGTCGCAGGTGTCGACCGGCGACCGTTCGGCCAAGATCCGCACGTACAACTTTCCGCAGGGACGCGTCACCGATCATCGCATCGGGCTGACGCTCTATGACATCGATCGCGTGATGGATGGCGACTTGTCGGCGTTCCTCGAGGGACTCGCATTGGCGAATGCGGAAGAGAAGATGGCTACGTGAACGGCGGAAGCAGTACTGCGGAAGCTTGACTGCAGATGCGGAACAGCAGAAGCTGGACTGCAGGTGTGGAACTGCAGGAGCTGACGTGAGAGCATTGCTGGAGGAGATCGCGGTGCTGTTGGCCAGTGCGCCGCGGCTCGATGCAGAATCGCGTGCCGACTCGCGCCGGGAGGCGCGACTCATCGCCTGCGGGGTGATGGACTGTGCGCCGGGTGAGCTCGCGCGGCGGATGGATCGTGCGGTGCCGCATACCGTGTTGGACCGTGTCCGCGCGGCAGCGAATCGTCGGGCGTCCGGTGAGCCACTGGCCTACTGCGTTGGCACCGCGCCATTCCGTCACCTGGTGCTCCAGGTCGATGCACGCGTGCTGATTCCGCGACCGGAAACCGAGATCGTCGTGGACGAAGTGTTGCGCGTCTGTAGCGAGCGGTCCGGCGGTGTTGCGATCGATATCGGCACAGGGTCTGGAGCAATCGCGTTGGCGCTCGCAACGGAGGGCCGGTTCGACCGGGTGATCGCAACGGATGTGTCCGCCGATGCCCTCGAGGTGGCGGCGGCGAACTGTGAGCGTCTGGGGGGACGCGGCGCACCGGTCGAGTTGCGCGCGGGCACCGATCTCTGCCCGGTCATCGGCGTGCACGCCCGTGTCATTGTGTCCAATCCCCCCTACATTTCGTTCGACGAAGCGGTCGGCCTGCCGTCGTCCGTTCGGGATTGGGAGCCCGCGACGGCACTCTTCGCCGGCGACGGTGGTATGGCGCGCTACGAGGCACTGCTCGCCGGCGCGCCGCGCTGTCTCGAGCCGGGAGGATGGCTGGTGCTCGAGGTCGACGCGCGACGTGCGGGTGAGACCGCAGACCGTGCAGCCCGCGCGGGATTCGTGAATGTACGCGTCGTGCAGGATTTGAGCGGACGGGATCGCGTGCTGGTCGCGCGTGTCGGCGCAGGACAACGGGAACGGTGATCCGGCAGGGTGGGCCCAATGGGTGGGCCCAATGGGTGGGCCCAATGGGTGGACCCAATGGGTGCACCCAATATGTCTTCTTTCTTCACCCCAGCATCCGGACCAGAGGCCCGGCATCATGCTCGAGGACAAGGCGAAGGACCTCGGCCGAACGATCGGCCAGAGCGAAGAGTACAAGGCAGTGAAGCGGTCGAGCGAAGCGTTGAATGCCGATCGTGATGCATCCGCGATCCTCCGGCAGATGGAGAAGATCCGCACTGATGCACAGGCCATGATCGACGCCGGTCAGGAGCCGACGAGCGATATGGAGCAGCAGCTCGATGGCTTCCTGCAGCAGGTGCAAACGAACCCGTCCTACCAGAGCGCGATCGTCGCGCAGGACAATTTCGACAAGCTGATGATGCGCGTGAACCAGTGGATCGCCGACGGCATTCGTGCCGGCGCAACCAGCAAGATCATTCTTGGCTGACGCGGGGCAGATGTCTCCGGCGGGCTGCTTCATCGTGATGGAAGGCGGTGAAGGAGTCGGCAAGACGACGCAGTGGTCGCGGGTGGCGGCCGTGCTCGAGGCGGCGGGGCATCGTGTGGTGTCGCTTCGCGAGCCCGGTGGCACTCTCGCCGGAGACAAGTTGCGCGCGGTGTTGCTCGACCCGTCGTCGATGCTGGCGCCGGTGACGGAAGCGTTGCTGTTCGCGGCATCCCGCGCGCAACTCGTGTCGGATGTCATACGGCCTGCGCTTGCATCCGGCGCCGTGGTGCTGGTCGATCGATTTCTGTTGTCGACCTATGCGTACCAGGGCGCGGGACGTGGCATTCCGATGGACACGTTGCGCGCGATCAACGCCGCCGCGACGGCCGGCGTCGCGCCGGACCTCACGCTGTTGCTGGCGATGGCACTCGACGACGCCCTCGCGCGTATGGAGTCGCGGGGGATGGCCGATCGCATGGAGCGCGAAGGGCGCCCATTTCATGCACGGGTGCACCGCGCGTTTCTCGAGGCTACCGACCTGTCATGGCAGGCAGCGCACCCAGAGATCGGTACGGTCGTTACCATCGATGCCGCGGGTTCACCGGACAGCGTGACCGCACGATGCACCGCTGCCATCGCACTCCATTGGCCTCACCGTTTTCAATCGTTGTCCGGTCGCAATGACGCACGTCTGTCGCACGCCTGACCCACGTTTCATCCTCGAGAGCACGCATGGCTGACGCACTTCCCGAAACACCCGGCGCCGCCACAGGGCGCGCGCGCGGCATCGTGGCAGCCCTGCTGTTCGTCGGGTTGCTCGTGCTGGGAGGCGTCTGGGCCGGCCGAGCACTCACGGCACCCGCGCCTCCGGTGGCGCCGATCGCGGGAACGCAGCTGTTCGACCAGGTGCTGAGCGCCGTCGCACAGCGCTACGTCGACACGCTCGACATGGGGCTGATCTACGACAAGGCTGTGTCGGGATTGCTGCGCGAACTGAACGACCCCTATACGGCGTTCCTGTCGCCGGATCGCCTCAAGCGGCTCGACGAGCAGATCAGCGGGACCTACACCGGCGTCGGTCTGCA
>DASQZA010000156.1:0-15947 GCA_035638935.1 Gemmatimonas sp.
GAACTGCCTACCGCGAATCACGCAAATGCGCCTTCGGCGCAACCGCGAATGGAACCGAGAGCGATTCAAAGCACATCGCGACGGGGCCAGACCGTCATTTTTTGGGGTGGGGCTCCGCGCGCGATCTTGAGCCCCGCGAGCTGTTCAACAATTGAAAAGACGATGTGGACGATACGCGTCGTCGGCCCGTCGCCCTCACGGTTGCATTTGCGTTGCGCCGAAGGCGCATTTGCGTGATTCGCGGTAAGGCAGTTCCAGACCGGCGCCGCGCACCATACCTCGGACTCACTGCCAAGCAGTCGTATTGCGGTTCGGTCAGGACAACGTCGGTGCCGCCGCGGCCGGTACCACCGCGTGCGGCGCGAGACGCCGGTGGAGCTGTACGCGCAAGAGCCAGAAGCTGAGCAGCGCCTGCAGCAGTGTAGTGCCCACCGATAGCAGCCACACCTGATGCAACGTGAATCCCGGTTGCGTCGACAGCCACAGTGATGGGATGGCGAACGTGAGCAGACGCGAAGCGCTGCTCAGGAGCGACGGGACAGTGTTGCCGAGCGCCTGGAACATCCCCGAGCAGGTGAAGATCAGCCCCGACGCGACGAAGTTCCAGGAGATGATGCGCAGGTAGTCGGCACCATAGGCGACCACAGTCGGCTCGTTCGAGAACACGCGCACCAGCCACTCCGGCTTGAGCTGGCAGAGCAGCGTGGGCAGGAGCATGATCGCGCTGCCGATCAGCGCTGCCGAGCGAAATGTCTCCCGTACCCGGTCCGCACGTCCTGCACCGAAGTTCTGTCCGGCGAGCGGCGCCGTTGCGAACGCCACCGCCATCGCCGGGAGGAAGACGGCCTGCATCACGCGCGCGCCGATGCCGTACCCCGCCTGTGCGCTCGCACCGAAGTCGCGGATAAGGAAATAGATCATCGCGATCAGCACGAACATCAACGCGAACTCTCCCCCACTTGGCAACCCGATGCGCAGAAGACGGGTCCAGACGGGCCACTGTACGCGCAGCATCGACGCGTGAAAGTGGATGCTGTTGGTGCCGCTCGACGTGTTGCGCTTGAAGAAGCGCAGCATGATCAGCACACCGGCCGCAATGGCCAGCGAACTCGCGAGGCCGGCACCGGCGACACCCATCGGCCGCCCGGTCCCCCAGCCTGCAATGAGCACCGGTGCGAGTATGGCGTTGAGCAACACGGTGATCATCTGCACGATCATGCCAGGCTTGACGACACCGCTGCCGCGGAGCGCAGAACTCATCGTGACCAGCGCAAACTGCAGGGCCAGTCCGGGCAGGTAGCACCGGAGGTAGCTCGTGCCGGCCGCACGCGTTGCAACGTCGGCGCCAACGGTGCCCAGGTACAAGCCCGAAAACCCGTAGCCCAGGGTCAACGTGATGATGGCACAGAGTAGCGCGAGCGACGTGCTCTGGTTGAACACCAACGTGGCATCGGCGATGTCTCGCCGGCCCACCGCCTGGGCAATCAGCGCCATGGAGCCCACACCAAGTACCTGCGTGAGCGCCATGATGATGAACTGCACGTTGCCCGCTGCACTTACCCCGGCCACCGCCGCGTCCCCCAGCCTTGCGACGAAGAAGAGGTCCACCAGGAAGTACATCGTCTGGAAGATCATGCCGAGCGCCATCGGCGCAGCGAGACGGACGATGTGCTGGGGAATCGATCCCGTCGTCAGATCGCGCACTGCCGTCAACGACGATTCGGGTTGCCGTGCAGTCGGCGATGCAGCAGAAGTGATGGTCGACACTATGCAGCCACGGGGAGTGCGGTGAGCACGAGCGGTGCTCCGCGCCGAATCATGATGGTGTGCTCATGGTGCACCGCGATCGCACCGTTGGCCGTCCGGATTGTCCATCCGTCCGCCTCCTCCACGACGCGTGTGCGCCCGCGCGTCAGCATGGGCTCCAAGGCGATCACCATGCCTTCTGCGAGGACAGCGCGCACTGATGGATCGGGCCAATTCGGCACTTCGGGCGCTTCGTGCAGCGTGTGACCAATGCCATGACCAGCCAATTCGCGAAAGACGATCGCGCCCTGGCGCTTCGCCGCCTGCTCCACGGCACGCCCGACCTCGCGCAAGCTGGTTCCGGGGCGCGCGACTGCAGCGCCAGCCTCGAATGCGACGACCGCTGCCCGCTGCAACCGGACCGCCTCGGCAGATGCCGGCGGGACAATGACCGTGCAGGCACTGTCCGCCATGTAACCGTCGAGCTCGAGCGTCACGTCGAGCTTCACGACGTCACCGGGCTGGAGCGCGCGCGGCCCCGGGATGCCATGCACGATGCCCTCGTTCACGCTGATGCAGGTGAAGCCCGGGAAACCATACGTGAGCTGCGGCGCCGATCGCCCACCCGCACGGGTTGCATGCCGTGCAGCGATGTCGTCCAATGCTCCCGTCGTCACGCCCGGTGCAACGGCTCGACGCATCACATCGAGCGTCTCCGCGACGAGAACACCGACGCGCTGCATACCGGCAAGATCGAAATTGGATGAAATGGTCATCGTGGAGACGCGGTGGAAAGCAGCTCAAAAGGAGCGGACAGTCGAGAAAGGGTAGAAGCGAGCTGACTCGTGTATTTTACCCTACCTAATTGTAGCGCTGTCGGTCACACGTTCTCGTCTGGAGTACATCGTGGTTCGCCGTTCAACTGTCCCGCGCCTGCATCTGCGCCTCGTGATGCCACACCCCACCGCCACCAGCGTCGGCGCACGTTGCGTAGCCAGCTTCGGCTCCCGCTTCGGCTCCCCATTCGTGTCCTGCTCACGTGTCATGGCGACGCTGGCAATCGCCGCCCTGAGTGCCGGGTGCGACGGCAAAGCCAAAGGCGCCTCGGCTACCGCCACGGCGACGGGCGAAAGCGCCGCTCCCGCGACGGGAGCGGCGCCGGCTCGCGACAGTCTTGCAGAGTGGCGCGCCAAGTTCGGCAATCGCGTCCCGCGCCCGGATTCGGTGCGCGCGTTGTACGTGAATGCATGGGCGGCGGGTTCGCGCACGCGCATGGCGGAGCTCATCCGCATTGCGGACGAGACGGAAGTGAACGCGTTCATCGTCGACATCAAGGAATCGGACACGTTCCTGGCGTACGACTCGACGGCGATTCCACTCGTGAAGGAGATCGGCGGCGACACGCGCCCCGCCACGAAGTGGATGCCGGCGCTCGTCGATACGCTGCAGGCGCACGGCATCTACTCGATCGCGCGCATCGTCGTGTTCAAGGACCGCATGCTGGCCGAGAAGAAGCCGGAGCTCGCGATCCGTAACACGAGCGGCGGCGTCTGGCGCGACGGCAAGGGCCAGCCGTGGGTGAACCCCTACGACTCGCGCGTGTGGGATTACAACATCGCGATCGCCCGCGAAGCACTCGACATGGGGTACTCGGAGTTGCAGTGGGACTATGTGCGCTTCCCCGATGTGTCGGAGCGCATGCGCAGCACGATGAGCTATCCGAAGGCCGAGGGAAAGTCGCGCGCCGACAACATCAAGGCGTTTCTCGAGTACACGAAAAAGGAGCTCGCGAGCTACCAGGTGCCGCTCGCGGCGGACGTGTTCGGGTTGGTCACCCATCTCGAGGACGACGTCGGCATCGGCCAGAACTGGGAGAAGGTGATCACGAGTGCGGATGTCGTGCTGCCGATGGTGTACCCGTCGCACTACTACGCGGGACTGTACGGCATGAGCCGCCCGCATGCGAGCCCGTACCAGACCGTGCGCCTCGCGCTGACGGACGCCGCGGAACGCACCACCTTCCTGCGCGACTCGGCGAAGGTGAAGACGGGCGAGGTCATGCCATGGCTCGAGGCGATGAGCATTCGCGGGCTGACCTACGGCCCGACCGAACTGCGGCTGCAGATCCAGGCGACGTACGATGCAGGACTCAAGAGCTGGGCACTCTGGAACCCGGGCTCGAAGTACGCCGAGTACCTCGACGCACTCCGTCCGCAGAGCGGCGGCAAGTCACCAGTCGAGTCACGCGGGTTCACGGTCCCGCAGTACACGCTTCCACGCGGACAACTCAGCAAGATGATCCAGCTGCGCGATCGCGCGGCACGCACTGCCGATTCCACGGCCAAGGCCGGACCGAGTGCGGCACCGGCTCCCATGGACACGGGCGCGCGTCGGTAAGTCCGGCGCACGCTGCAACCGCAACTGCTTTCCGCGGATACGAACTGATCACCAGGGAAAAGCGCAGATTCGTACGGTGAAAGGGAAAGGACGGCATCTCTCCGGCGAGTGTCGACTTTTTCTTGTGGGGCTCCGCACGTTCCAAAAGCCCCGCATGCTGTTTCCAAAGAAAATCGAGGCTGGCCACGCGCACCGTCCACCGGTCGAACCCGCCGTAAGATCCGCGCTTTTCCTGGGTAATCAGTTCGTATCCGCGGAAGGCAGTTCAAGTCGCCCACGCCACATCCACGGTGCCGGTGTGGGACGAATGACACCCAGACCAGCGCCGGCACCAGCACTGGCACTGGCAACATCGTTGCAGAGCATCGTAACGTCATCACAACTCGGGCGAGCGTGCACCAGTGCATGCTCGCCCATCTCACTGGAATCGACACACCTTACCCTGGAGCGTTCATGAGCAAGTTGCTGCGAGGTCTCGCGGCTGGATACGGCGCCAAGAAGCTGGGAGGCGGCTGCTTCAGCACCGTCCTGATCTTCATCGTGCTCTGGTACGTGCTCGGCAATTGCGACATGTTCCGCTAGTGCTGGTCCGTTCGAACCTTACCGGAGTGCGCATGCGTCGTTCGTCTGTCTTGACCCTCTCTGCCATGCTGTTGCTGCCATCGGCCCTTGCGGCTCAGGGAGGTGCCGGCGGGCGCATCGGTGCGCAGCGCGAAGCGATCAAGCCCGGAGAGGAATGCCCGGCAGGTACCACCGAAGTCCGTCCGAACAGCTGCATGGCGCCAGAAATGGCGGCGCCGAGCATCCTCGACTATCGGCCCAAGGCGACGCTCGTAGTCCCGGCCAACATGGTGAAGACGGCCAAGTACCCGGCCATCGACTTCCACGGGCATGCCGGCGCGTTCCTCGGCACCAGCGAAGGTCTCGAGCGCCTCGCCAACTCGCTCGACAGCCTGAACGTCCGGATGATGGTGTCGGCCGACAATCTGTCCGGCGAACGCCTGAAGACGACGATGGCGTCCGTCCGTGCGTCGCCACGCATGAAGGACCGGGTGCGCATTCTCGCCGGCATCAACTTCCAGAACGTTGGGCCCGGATGGGCCGAGAAGGCGGTCGCGCAGCTCGAGGCCGATGTGGCCGCAGGTGCGGTTGGCGTGGGCGAAATCGGCAAGGGCTTCGGCATGAGCACGCGGAAGGCGGACGGAACGCGCTTGCGCATCGACGATCCCGAGCTGGATCCCATCTGGGCGGCGTGCGCACGCCTCGGGCTCCCGGTGTTCATCCACACGGCTGACCCGCAGGAGTTTTTCCGTCCCATCGACAACAACAACGAGCGGTGGCTCGAGCTCGCGCTCTTTCCCGATCGCCGGTATCCGCCGGAGCGATTCCCGAGTTTCGAGACGCTGATGACGGAGCGGAACAATCTCTTCCGCAAGCACCGGCGCACCACCTTCGTCGCCGCGCACCTCGGCTGGCACGCGAACGACCTGGGCAAGCTTGGCAAGCTGATGACCGAGATGCCGAACCTGTATGCGGAAGTCGGCGCGGTGCTCTACGACATCGGACGGCAACCGCGCGCGGCACACGACTTCTTCGTGAAGTTCCAGGATCGCATTCTCTTCGGGAAAGATTCCTTCCAGCCGGAGGAGTATCCGTTCTACTGGCGCGTATTCGAGACGAACGACGACTACTTCGACTACTACCGCAACTATCACGCGTTCTGGAAGCTGTACGGCATCGGGCTGCCTGATGCGGTGCTCAAGAAGGTGTACTACCAGAACGCGCTGCGCATCACGAAGGGCCTCCCACAAACCGGCTGGCCGAAGTGATGCACCAGGGAAGCGCATGAGATGCGAGTGAGGAACGAGTGAGGATCGTGGGTGGCAAGTACGCAGGGCGGAATCTCACGTCGCCCAACGACGACCGGGTGCGCCCGACGGCCGAACATGTGCGCGTGGGTCTGCTCAAGATGCTGAGCGCCGAGCTCGAAGGTGCGCGGGTGCTCGACCTGTTTGCGGGCACCGGTGCACTCGGGCTTGAGGCGATCTCGCGTGGTGCGCGCTACGCGGACTTCGTGGAGGATCGCCCGTCCAGCCTGCACGCGCTCAAGGCGAACATTGCCGCGCTTCGCGTGCGCGAGAAGACTCGCGTCTTCAAGAAGGATGCGCTGCCGTTTGCCGGCGCATTGCCCGCCGACCGCTACGACATCGCGTTCGTCGATCCACCGTACGGTTCGCGCATGCTCGACCGCGTGATCGAGAGCTGGCACGCGAACCGCTTTTCGCGGGTGCTGGCGGTCGAACATGCCGTCGACCATGAACTGCCACGCGGCGATGACAAGCGCATCTTCGAAGACACCGCCGTGACGATCTACCGCTACTCCGGCGTGGCGACGCCGTCCGTCATCGGCTCGGGTACGACGCGATAGTCGGGGGGCCGGACGAGGTGCCTGTGGGCACCGTGCCGGTCGGCACGTTGGCCTTCGCGTGAACCGCGGCCAGCGGCAGGCAAACAGTAAAGGTGCTGCCGTGCCCTGCTCCGTCGCTATGGGCTGACACCGATCCGTTGTGCAGCGTGACCAGCTGCTTCACGAGACTCAATCCGATGCCCAGGCCCCCATGCGTTCGCTCCAGCGAACGATCGACCTGTGCGAAAGGTTCGAACACAGCACCCAGCATGTCGGGCGGGATGCCCATGCCGGTGTCATGCACCTCCACGACGACCTGGTCGTCACGAACCGTCGCAGTGACGCGGATGTGACCACCCCGCTCGGTGTACTTGCACGCGTTCACCAGCAGGTTGCCGAACACCTGCGCAAGACGCGCCGCATCGCCATCGAGGCATACGGGCTCCTCCGGCAGCACCACGTCGAGATGATGGCCGGCTTCCTCGATCATCGGGCCACACGCCTCCAGCGCATGATGCAGCACCGGTGTGAGTTCGATGCGTGATACCCGCAGCTCGAGTGCGTTGCGCGTGATGCGGCTGACATCCATCAGGTCATCGATCAGGCGGACCATCTGCCGGAGCTGCCGCTCCATCATGGCTGATGCCTGCTCGGCAAGCGCCGTGTCGTCGCCTGCGCGTTTGAGAATTGCCAGCGCATTCATGACGGGCGCGAGCGGGTTGCGCAGTTCGTGCGCAAGCGTCGCCAGGAATTCATCCTTGCGACGATCCGCTTCCCGCAGCACGACCTCGCTCGCCTTGCGATCGGTGATGTCGCTGGAGAACGCCATGACCGCGTAAACGTCGCCGGACTCGTCGCGCAGTGGTACGCCGCGCGTCGCAAACGAGCGATCGTGCTCGTCGTGCTCGTGCGTGAAGGGCACGCCCTCGAATGCCAGGCGAAACCGGCGCTCCAGCTCCGCGGCCTTGGCAGCATCCAGCACTTCGTGGATCGTCTTGCCCACGAAGTCGGCCGGCGTCTTTCCGGCCGCGTGGAGCGCGTCGCCATCGGCCACGGTGTATCGCAACTCGCGGTCGACGACGAACACCGCGGCCCCAGGAAGCACGCTGATAAGCGTGCGGGCCTGCTCCTCGCTTCGGAATGCGCGCGCGTCCGCAACGCGCTGCTGGGTCGTGTCACGGAAGTACATGGACACGCCGCCGTCGTCCGCCGGGTATATCCGGCTCGCGATCGAACGTCCGGTGCCGGGTTCGACGTCGTCGAACTCGACCATGGTGCGCTCTCGAGCTGCGCGCTCGAATTCTCTCGTCATGCCACGCGCAGCATACTCCGGGAACAGCTCTGTCAGCGTACGGCCAAGTAGCTCGTCGCGAGGCCGGCCGAACATGCGCTCCGCCTCGGCGTTCACGAACGTGAAGTGCCCACTCTTGTCCAACGTGACGAATCCGTCCGTGATACTGTCGAGCGTGCCGACGACGCGGCGCTCGTTGTCCTGGAGGGTTCGATTGGTCTCCGATACGATGCGCTCATGTACGGTGGCGGCGTTCACTCCCCACCACCACACGATACACAGCAGCATGACGAGCGCGAGCACGAGCAGTGCCGTCCCGAACGACGGTCCATACATTCCTGCCTTCTGCCCTTCGATCTGCAGGTGGCCAAGCACGACCGGCAGCAGCACGATGAACGGCAGCGTCCGTCGGGCGACTACGGCAGCCGTGGTGTCGCCGATCAGCATGCGCATCGGCTGGCGGTCGGGCACAGCCGCAACGAGCCCGAGTCCAGCGGCGAGCAGAAAGGTCGCGGTCGGTGCCGCGATCGCCGTGAAGCGTGGACGGGAAAACAGCGCGTCGGCGCCGTAGAGGTAACCGATGATGCCCATCGCGGCGACACCACACACCACCAGTCCGATGATCGGTGTATCGCGCCGGTTTTGCCGGCCACGCCGGGACATCATCAGGGCAATGCCGATCAGCGTGAACGACAGCGATGCCGGAATGCCCATGCGCCCCGGCGCGACGGTGAGCGACAGCCCCCAGGTGCGGTCGAACAGCAGCAGCTCGTCGATGCTGAGACTCGTATCGGTTGCGTTCTCGAAGAGCGTGGCGCCACCGATCACGGCAACGGCGAGGCCGGGTACAGCGGCGAGCCGATCGTAGCGCGTCGTGAGCAGCAGCAGCGCGACACCGGTGAGAATCGCGGCGAGTGCCCCGTTGGGCTGGATGGCGAGGTCCGTCATCAGCCAGTCCGACCAGCGCGGCCGGTCGAGGATCCACCCGAGCAGCGACAGTGTTCCGCCGACGAGGGTGTACATCCCCAGTAGCAGCGCGATCCACAGTGCCCGCCGCGCGGCTACGGCGTTTGCAGGAGGGTGATCGGCGGCGTCGAGCACGAGCATGGAGACTATCCTACCAAGTGTCGGGCCGTTTGCAATACATGAATTGGCGACCATGCAACATGGATGAGCACGGCGGTTTTCCACGCCAAGTCATGCCTGCCGCAGTCGGGAACGCCAGGCCCCCCGCCCTCGCTTCATTGCGATGACAGTGCCGAATCGCTCGTACCCACTCGCAACCCGCTCCGCCGTATGACCGACACTACTGACTCGCGCATCTGGCTGATCACGGGCTGTTCGAGTGGATTCGGACGCGCGCTCGTGACCGCTGCGCTCGACGCCGGCCAACGCGTGGTCGCCACCGCGCGCGACGTCTCCACGATTGCCGATCTGGAGCTCGACGGGCGGTGCCGCACCCTGACTCTCGATGTCACGGATACCGACACGTTCCCCAGGTTCGTCTCGAACGCCACGGCCGCGTTCGGCTCCATCGACGTGCTAGTGAACAACGCGGGTTACGGGTTGTTGGGCGCGGTCGAGGAGTGCAGCGACGACCAGACCCGCCGCGCCTTCGAGACGAACTTCTTCGGGCCACTCAACCTCACGCGCGCGCTGCTGCCCCAGATGCGCGCAGCGCGGCGGGGACACATCGTCAACA
The DNA here is from genome assembly GCA_035638935.1 of Gemmatimonas sp. Taxonomy (GTDB): domain Bacteria; phylum Gemmatimonadota; class Gemmatimonadetes; order Gemmatimonadales; family Gemmatimonadaceae; genus Gemmatimonas. The sequence continues at coordinate 9,544 of DASQZA010000156.1, forward strand.
TCAGCGCCGCGGCCGCGGTCTCCAACTACGCCGGTTTCGGAGTGTACGGCGGCGCAAAGGCGGCACTCGAACTGACCAGCGAAAGCCTGCGCGCGGAACTGCAGCCGCTCGGCATCAAGGTCACCCTCGTCGAGCCCGGCCCGTTCCGCACGGCGTTCATCGCACGCGGCATGGAAAAAGGCGCGGTCGAGATCGACGACTACAATGCGAGCGCGCGCAAGTTCGGGCGGCTGCTCGCCTCGATGGACGGCAAGCAGCCCGGCGATCCGGCTCGTGCCGCCTCCGCCATCGTGCACACGGTGCTTTCCGACGACGCGCCGCTACGGCTGCCGCTGGGCAAGTACATGATTCGCAAGCTGCGCGACAAGGCGGCCACGCTGGTACGCGAGGCCGACAAGTGGGAAGCGCTCGCGAGCGACACCGACTTTGCAAAGTGATGCTGCCAGCAACCACGCCGAGCGAATCTCATCCGGCGAGCTGTGAGCTTTAGTTCTTACCACTTACCACTTACCACTAGCAGCTTTACGCTATCAGCTAGCTCAAAGCTCTAGGCTGCTAGTGGTAAGTGGTAAGTGGTAACAAGTAGGCGGTAAGCGCAGATGCTCCTGGACGCTGGTTTTAGCCTAGCTTGGCAAGTCCAAACCGTTCACCACGCGGTAGCTGTCGCGTGCGATGAGCAATTCTTCATCGGTGGGGACGACCCGCGCCTCCAGCGTGGAGTCGTCCGTCGATAAGCGGCCCTCGCGCCCGCCGACGAGCGACAGGTTGCGCTCTGCATCGACCGTACACCCGGCCCATTCGAGCCCGCCCAGTATGCGTGCGCGGATCTCGGCGGAATTCTCGCCGATGCCGCCTGCGAAGACGATCGCGTCCGCGCCGCCCATCGCGGCGAGATAGCTGCCGATGTACTTGCGGGCGCGGTAGCAGAAGATCTCGATGGCGAGCGTTGCGCGCCGGTCCTGATGTTCGTGCGCTTCCGCCAGCAGGTCGCGCATGTCGTTCGTCAGCCCTGACACGCCGAGCAAGCCTGACTGCTTGTTGAGCAAGGCCTCGGTTTGCGGCAGGGTCAGCCCTTCCTTGGCGGCGATGTAATCGAGCAGCGCCGCGTCGATGTCACCGGATCGCGTGCCCATGACGAGGCCCTCGAGCGGTGTGAAACCCATCGAGGTATCGACGCTGCGTCCGTTCACGATCGCACACGCCGAGCAGCCGTTGCCCAGGTGCAGCGTGACGATGCGGACCTTCTCCCGCGGTTGGTCGGTCAGCCGGCGGTAGCGCCAGGCGATCGACCGGTGCGATGTCCCGTGGAATCCATACCGGCGCACCTTGTGCCGGCGGTACAGCGGATACGGAATCGCATAGAGGTACGCATGCTCCGGCAGCGTCTGGTGAAACGACGTGTCGAACACGGCGACTTGCGGAATGCCCTCACCGAGCGCCGCGCGTGCCGCCTCGATGCCGCGCAGGTTGTGTGGGTTGTGGAGCGGCGCCAGCTCGATGTTCTCCTCGATGCCACGCAGCACGGTGTCATCGATGCGAACGCTCCGCGTGAATTGTTCGCCGCCATGTACCACCCGGTGGCCAACCACCGCGATGTCTGATCGGCTCGTCAGCGTGCTCCCGGATGCGGGTGAGGTGACGTGCGCGACGAGCCAATCGACCGCCGCGCGAAGGTCTCGCAATGTCGCGGTGAGGGTCCGTGCAGGACTCTCCGCACCGCGAACCGTGATGACTGCTTCGCCACCGATCCGCTCGATGGTGCCTTGCGCCAACCGAACGTCGCTGTCGCTGGCGATCCGTTCATCATCGGTGCTGACGACCTGGAATTTGAGCGTCGCCGACCCGGCGTTGAGCACGAGCACGTTCACGCTGGCGAGTCGACTGGCGTCGGGTGGCGGGGCTGATTGTACGCAGCAACGAACGCGGCCGACCCTGCACCGTCGGGCAACGAACGCAGCGTGTGCATGATGCCCGAGATGTCGATACTCAGCGTGAGTTCGGTTTCGTCGTCGGAGATGAAGCGCTCCACAGGAGGAATGGGGTGGTGGAGCTGCAGCATCGCCTCCTGCAGGTCCACGCCGACGCGCTGCAGCTGTCGCTCGAACTCGAGCTCGAAAGCCTCGATCTCCGCCCGCTGTTCTGCCGTGTAGTCGATTTCGTCCATGATGCCATTCCTCCCAGTGTGTCAGTCACTGCCGCCGTCTGCCCGAACAATAGGCTCGCTACCGCCGTCGTGCGACGAATCCTGGTGCATCCGCGCGACCAGTCACGAGACGCCCGTTCTCGTCGATGTAGTAGGGCATTGTTCCTTCGAGCAGGCGGAGAAAGGTCTGCTCTTGGTCATTTACCTGCGGTTCACAGGAACGACGGGTCGTCGTGGCGTTCCTCACCATCAAACCGGCTTCGATGACCGTGAACGTCGCTGAGTATCGGTTGCAGGACGCGGAGCCGCTTACCTTGCCGTCGCTGCCGAACCTCAACGAAACGCTCGAGCCCGCAATGAGCGGTTTTCCCAGCAGGGAATCCACACTCCATTCGGCACCGCGCAACGACGCCGCCGGCTCTCCGCCGCATCCCGTGAGCGTTCGCGTAGGCGGACGGGTGGGCGTGCCCGCGTCACGTGCGCTGCCGCTATCGAATTGCACGGTGACGCTCGCGGGGAACAAGTGGCCGCTCATCGCGTCGGCGCACGTCGTGTCGCGCACGGCCAGGACGAAGCGCGTTGCGCCCTCAGTTACTCGATAGCGTGCACCACCGCTGATCGTCTCCCGTGCCGGTGCGCGCACGGTCGCGCGCTGTTCGTCGTAGTTCCAGCGGAGTTGCAGCGTGGCGTCGCTCATCGTGAGCAGCCACCCCGGCTCGTTCCCCGCTGCCCGAAAGCTCAGCGCACCGGTTGCTTCCGCCTTCACGAGCGCGATCGGCACAGGCTGCTCTTTCGGTATGGGCTCACCTTTCAGTATCCGCGCCGCTGTCAGCACCGCCATCCGGCCCATCTCGCGCGGACTCTGCGCAATCGTGCCCGCCATGCGCCCCTCGGTGATCGCCTTCCGCGCATCATCCTGTGCGTCGAACCCCACCACGGCGATCTGGCCCGTGCGACCAGCCGCGGCGATGGCCTCCACCGCGCCGAGCGCCATGACGTCGTTGCATGCGAAGACACCGGTGATGTCCGCGTTCGACTGCAGCAGGTTCTGCATCACGTTGAACGCCTGGTCACGCTCGGCGTTCGAGGTCTGCGAGGAGACGATGACCATGCCGGGTGAACTGGCGAGCGCCGCTCGAAATCCACGAAGACGCGCGTCCCCGGATTCGTGACCCGGAATTCCCTCGAGCACGACGACCCGCCCCGTTCCGTTGAGCCTCTCGCTGAGGAAGCTGCCGGCCACGCGCCCACCGTCTTCATTGTCGGAGCCGATGAACGTCACCGTCGTCGCATTCGCTGCGGCGAGTGCGGTGCTGTCCACACGCGAATCCACGATCACGACCGGGATCTTTGCGGCATTCGCCTTCGCGATCGCAGGCACGAGCTCCACCGCCCCGTTCGGCACGAGCGCGAGTACGCTGATCCCGCGCTGCAGGAGGTTCTCCACGATCTCCATTTGCCGCGCGACGTCGGTCTCGCGATCCGGCGCTTGCACGATAAGCTCGAATCCAAGGCTGTCCGCCGCCGCCTTTGCGCCCGCCTCCATGTCGACGAAGAACGGGTTGTTGAGCGTCTTGAGTACGAGCGCCACCACCGGCTTCTTTCCGGCATCGGCACCGCGGTTGCAGGCGGCGGTCAGGAGCGACAGCGCTGCCGCGAGAATGGTTGCGCCGATGGCACGACGGGAGATGGACAGTGAGGTCAAGAAGATCATCCGATGGTGCGTTGTGTGCGGCGATGCAGTGCCATGTCGACCAGCACGGCAACCACGATCACGACACCGATCGCGATCTGCTGCACGTACGACGACACGCCGAGCAGGTTGAGGCCATTGCGCAGCACGCTCATGATGAGCGCACCGATCAATGTACCGACCACCGAGCCCGATCCGCCGAGCAGGCTCGTTCCACCAATCACCACGGCGGCGATTGCATCCAGTTCGTACCCGATGCCGGCGATGGGTTGCGCGGAGTTGAGACGCGCGACCAGCGGGATGGCACATCCCGCCGCACTCGCCCCCGCAATCGCGTACACCAGGATCTTGTAGCGGCGGACGTTCACGCCGGCGAGCACCGTGGCTTCCTCGTTGCCGCCGATCGCGTAGGTATAGCGACCGAGGACGGTACGCGTGAGGACCAGATGTGCCAGCGCGTACAGCAGGATCATTCCGATCACCGGCAACGGCACGCCGAGCAGTCGTTCGGTGGCGATGATACGCAGGCCGGGTGGAAAGCCGGAAATTGGCCGGCCGTCGGAGAGCATCAGTGCAGCGCCACGGGCAGCGCTCATGGTGCCGAGCGTGGCGATGAATGGCGGCAGTCGCCCTGCCGTTACGAGCACGCCGTTGATCGCGCCCGCGGCGATTCCGGTGAGCAGTCCGACGCCAACGGCCAGCGGGACGGAAACGCCGCTCTCTACGGCTGTCGCCAGCGTGATCCCCGACAGAGCGACGACGGAGCCCACGGACAAGTCGATGCCACCGGTCAGGATCACGAACGTCATGCCGATCGCGATGATGCCGATGATCGCGCTCTGCTCGAGGACGTTGGTGAGATTGGGAATCGTCGCAAAGAACGGCGTCGCGATCCACAATCCGATGCACAGCACAAGCAGGCCGGCCAGGGTGCCGGTTTCCCGGGTGCGCAGCAACGCACGTGCTCGCATTCGGGGTTGCAGACGGGGTTGCAGGCGCACCGGCTCAGCCACCGACCGCGCACGCCATCAGGCGCTCCGGTGTACTCTCGGCTCGCTCGAACTCGCCGGCGATGCGTCCATCGCGCATCACCAGTGTTCGATCGGCGAGGCCGATGACTTCCGGCAGGTCGGATGAAATCAGCAGGATCGCGGCACCATTGGCCGCCATGCGGTCGATGAGCAGGTAGATCTCCTGTTTGGCGCTCACGTCGATGCCGCGCGTGGGTTCGTCGAGCATGAGAATTTTCGCGCCGGTGGCCATCCACTTGGCCAATACCACCTTCTGCTGATTTCCGCCGCTGAGCATTCGTACCGGTTGCTCGACGCCTGGCGTCCGGATGTGCAGGTCCCGCACGGCATCATTGGCGAGTGCACGAATGCGCCTTGCGCTTGCGACGCCGAACCGGCTGGTGGTACGCAGCACCGGCAGCGCAATATTGTCCTGCAGCGAGCGGTCGAGGACAAGTCCTTGCCGTTGGCGGTCCTCCGTGACGAACCCCATGCCAGCCGCGATCGCGTCGCGCGGCGAACGTATGCGCGATTCGCGTCCATCCACGAAGATCCGCCCCTGATCGATCGGGTCGAGCCCGAACAGTGCGCGTGCGACTTCAGTGCGGCCCGCACCAAGCAATCCCGAGAGCGCCACGATCTCCCCGGACCGCACGCTGAACGAGACGTCCTGCAGTGCGTGCCACCGTGTCAGCCCCTCCACGCGAAGTCGCTCGGTCCCCGGGGTACGGGTCGTCTCGGCGTGATGCTCGTCGACGTCGCGGTCGGCCATGAGGCGAATCAGTTCACGTCGGTCTGCACTGCCGACGTCGCGGGTCGCGACATTTCGCCCGTCGCGCAGCACGGTGACACGGTCGCCGATCGCAAAGATCTCATCCAGCCGATGGGAGATGTACACGACGGCAACCCCGCGCGCGGTGAGACTCCGGATCACGGTGAACAGCAGCGCAGATTCACGGTCGGTCAGTGCCGATGTCGGTTCGTCCATCACGAGCACCTGCGCGTCGAGCGACAGCGCACACGCGATCTCGACGAGCTGCCGCTCCGCGAGGCTCAGGCTCGCGACGGCACGGCGCGGATCGAGCTGTACGCCGAGACGGCGAAGCACGACACCCGCGTCACGTATCATCGCCGCATGGTCGACGAAACCGAACCGTGCCGGCGCTCGGCCAAGAAAGACATTCTCGGCCGCGGACATACCGGGGACGAGCGTCAGCTCCTGGTAGATGATCGCCACACCGTGCGCCCGCGCGTCGTGTGGTGACCGCAGCGCGACTTCGGTGCCGTGAATGGCAATCGTTCCGGCGTCGCGCGCGAGTGCGCCACTCAGGATCTTCATGAGGGTCGACTTGCCCGCGCCGTTTTCGCCGAGCAGCACGTGGGTTTCACCGGCACGTACGTCGAGGGTGACGTCGTCGAGCGCCAGCACCCCCGGGAACGCCTTGCGGATTCCGGTCATGCGAAGCGCTGGCCCGGACGTCACGCCGATGCCCGAAGCTTTTCCACGAGCCCTACCACTCCTGATGACAGCGCGTTGCTGCCGGCTGCGCGATTTGCA
>DASQZA010000157.1:0-6828 GCA_035638935.1 Gemmatimonas sp.
CCTTTCCTCCCGCCCGCCTCCCAAGCGACCCCGGATCCACCTGCAGCCACATCTCGCATCTGCCCATCAGCGCCTCCTCATGCTGGTCGAGCCACCCGTCTGCGCTCGCCACCTCGCGGAGCATCTCTGCGAGCATGATGCGCTGGTCCTGATCGTATTCCGCAACGAGCTGCTGCGTGTACGACGTCGCTTCCGTCGTCTCGGCGAGCTCCGACTCCGCGAGTTGCATCAGCTCCTCAGCGCCGCGCTCGTCCACGCCGAAATGCCGGGTGAGTGAACGCACCACGACTTTGCGCTCGTCAGCGGTCATGCGACCGTCGGCATACGCCATTTCCAGCAGAAGTGCGCAGGCCGCAATCCGGATATCCCCCGGTACAGCCGGCGCATCCATGGGCGGGACTTCAGGGACGCTGTCGGCAAGCAGGGCGCGCAACGAGTCGAGCATGTCGGTTCCGGTCTGAGTGTGTCGAGATCGATTTCGGGCATGCTCATGCACGGACCGGGCCGAACTGGGCGCGAATCTGAGGACGCTACTCCAATTGCCGGTCGGCCAACCCGCCTCCGGACCCTCGATTAACTTTCCTAGGCTACCCCTCAAGGGGTGCCGCGACGAGCGATGCTCGCTCCGGCGCGTTTCCCACTCAGCGCCTCTATGTCCGATCTCTCTCGCCAGCCCGTCATCGTGGGTGCCGCGCGCACTCCGATCGGGCGGTATCTCGGGGGGCTCGCCCCCCTCTCCGCGCCGGAGCTTGGCGCGATCGCAATCCGTGCCGCGCTTCAGCGCAGCGGTGTTTCGCCCGACGATGTGCAGGACCTCATCATGGGCCACGTGCTGCAGGGTGGTACGGGACAGGCTCCGGCCCGTCAGGCCATGCTCAAAGCGGGCGTTCCGTCGACCGCATCGGCATTGACCATCAACAAGGTGTGCGGCTCGGGCCTCAAGGCCGTGATGCTCGCGGCGCAGGCCATCAAGGCTGGCGACACCACCGTGATCATCGCCGGCGGACAGGAGTCGATGTCCAACGCACCGCACTACGTATTCGGCATGCGCGGTGGCGTGAAGATCGGCGATCAGACCATGGTTGACGGCATGATCAAGGATGGCCTGTGGTGCGGTTCGTGTGAGGTGCACATGGGCCGGCACGCCGAGTACACCGCGAACAAGGCAGGCGTCTCCCGCGAGCAGCAGGACGCATTTGCTGCAGGTTCGCACCGCAAGGCAGTGGCGGCGCAGACCGGTGGCAAGTTCCGCACGGAGATCGTGCCGGTGGAGATTGCCGGACGAAAGGGACCGACAATCATCGACACCGATGAGGGACCGCGCGCCGACACGAACGAGGCGTCGCTCGCCGGCCTGCGCGCCGCGTTTCCGGGGAAGGACAAGGGCGAATCGCTCTCGGTCACGGCTGGCAACGCGTCGGCGCTCAATGATGGTGCTGCCGCCCTCGTCGTCGTTTCCGAGGAGTACGCACGCGCGAAGGGACTGAACATCCTCGCGCGCATCACTGGGTACTCGACTGGCGCGGGCGACCCGCAGGACCTGTTCTTCGCGCCGATCACCGCCGTGCGGAACCTCATGAAGAAGCACGGCACGAGCATCGGCGACTACGACCTGATCGAAGCGAATGAGGCATTCGCGTCGCAGGCGCTCGCCAACGGTGCTGGCCTCGAGTGGGATGCGGAGCGAGTGAACGTCCACGGTGGTGCGATCGCACTCGGGCATCCGATCGGCGCCAGCGGTGCACGGGTGCTCGTCACGCTGTTGCACGCGCTCGCGGATCGTGGAGCGCGCACCGGACTCGCCACGCTCTGCCTTGGCGGTGGTGATGCCGTCGCGCTGTCGGTCGAGCGTGTCGGCTGACCTCGGGCGCGCGTGCGCTGCCGCAGACGCCATGCGCGCAGGGTAGCGTCACGGCGCGCTCGTTTCGTCAACCTGCGGACGGCCCTCGATGGCTGTACGCCGAACCGGGACGGTTGCGTGCCGGTTGGCGACTCGTGCTGTTCGGGGCCTGCATCGTGCTTGCTGCCGGGATCGCGGAGTCGGTGGTTGGTCCGCTGGCAGGGGTCGTATCACGCGCGATCGGTGAGCCGGTCGTCGCGTTCACGTGGACCAACCTCGTGGCCGTCACCGCAGCGACCGCGATTGCGCTGCGCATGGTCGATGACCTGCCGTGGAGCGCTGTTGCACTTGGCACCGGGGCGTGGAGCGTGCAGCGCCTGGCCATTGGTTGGATGCTCGGTGCAGCCCTGATTGTCACCGTCGCTGCCACTCTGTACATGCTGGGGTTCCTCCACTTCGATCGGGTGCCGGATCTGCTGGGAGGGTCCGGTGATGGTTCGCCCGCTACTGCGTGGACAGGGGCGGCAATACGCATGCTGGTGTTTCTCGCGCCAGCCGCCCTGTTCGAGGAAATCGCATTTCGCGGCTACCTCTGGCGTGTCGCCGAGGATGCGGGTGGCACGCGTGTCGCGCTGGTGACGACGAGCGTCCTCTTTGGCCTGGTACACCTGCAGAACAGCGGCGCCGGCGTGCGCACGACGCTGCTGGTGACGCTGGCGGGCATGTCGCTCGGTGCGCTGCGCCAGTTCAGCGGGAGCGTGCCGGCCGCATTCACTGCACATCTCGCCTGGAACTGGATCATGGCCGCTCTCCTGCACGTTCCGGTGAGCGGGATCGGCATGGCAACGCCGGGATACCGCGCCGTGCTCGACGGGCCAGCGTGGTTGACGGGCGGAAGTTGGGGGCCGGAAGGTGGCGCCGTGGCCGGCGTTGCCATGGGTGGCGCACTGCTGATTGCAATGCGCCGAAGTGGAAGTTGGACGCAACGGACGACTCGAACCGGAACTCAGGGATGACTGCAGGAATGACCGACGGAAGTGCAGGGGTGCAGAACGTGATGCGTGTGGCGGTGATCGGCGCGGGACAGATGGGCAATGGCATCGCGCATGTCTTTTCCGCGAGCGGCATCGACGCGACGATGATCGACGTCAGCGCGGACGCGCTCGCGCGTGGTCGTGCGACCATCGAGAAGAATCTGGAGCGTCAGGTCAAGAAGGGTGCGATGACCGGAGACGCCGCTGCGGCTGCGCTCGCGCGCATCAGCACGTCGACGACGCTCGATGCGGTGGCGGACGTCCAGCTCGTGGTCGAAGCGGCCACCGAACGCACGGACCTCAAGTTTCGCATCTTCGAGGATCTCGACCGGCTCGCGCCGGCAGGCGCAATCCTCGCGTCGAACACGAGCTCCATTTCCATCACGGAGATTGCGGCGCGCACCAAGCGTCCCGAGCTCGTGATCGGCATGCATTTCATGAACCCCGTGCCGGTGATGCAGCTGGTGGAAGTCATCCGCGGGCTTGCAACCTCGGACGCCACGACCGCGAGCGTCATGTCACTTGCGGGTGCACTCGGCAAGACACCTGTCGAAGTGAACGACTTTCCCGGTTTCGTCGCGAATCGCATTCTGATGCCGATGATCAACGAGGCCGTGTATTGCGTCATGGAAGGCGTCGGCACACCGGACGCGATCGACACGGTGATGAAGCTCGGCATGAACCATCCCATGGGCCCGCTCGCACTCGCCGATTTCATCGGTCTCGATACATGCCTCGCCATCCTCGACGTGCTGCACGACGGGCTTGGCGATCCGAAGTACCGCCCATGCCCGTTGCTGCGGAAGTACGTCGCGGCCGGCTGGTATGGAAAGAAGAGCGGTCGCGGCTTTTACCAGTACTGAGCACATCATGAGCCTGCTCGACCTCAACGAAACACAACGCGAAATCCAGACGCTCGCCCGCGATTTCGCGGCGCGGGAGCTCGCACCGCTTGCCGGTGAACGCGACCGGGAGTCGCGCTTCGACCGCAGCATGGTGGAGCAGATGGCGGCGCTCGGATTCTTCGGCATGCTGACGCCGGAGAAGTACGACGGACTCGGGCTCGATGCGAACAGCTACCTGCTCGCGCTGGAGGAGATCGCCGTTGCCGACGCCTCTGCCGCCGTGCTGCTGAGCGTGCACAATTCGCTGCCCACGGGCATGATCCTCGAGTTCGGCAACGAAGCCCAGCGTGAGCGGTTCCTGCCACCGATGGCGCGCGGCGAAAGTCTCGGCGCATTCGCACTCTCGGAACCCGAGGCGGGCTCCGACGCTGCATCCTTGCGCACGCAGGCGGTCCGCGACGGCGACGACTGGATTCTCACTGGCACCAAGGCATGGGTGTCGCACGGCAACCAGGCCGGGGTGATCCTCTGCATGGCGCGCACCGACAGCTCCGATGCGCGTCGCGGCAGCAAGGGAATCTCGACCTTCATCCTCACGCCCGATCTCCCCGGCTTTGCCCTCGCGAAGCAGGAACACAAGATGGGCCTCCGCGCGTCACCGACGCTGCAGATCAATCTCGATGGCTGCCGGGTGCCCGGTGACCGGCTGCTCGGCGACGAAGGCAAGGGATTCACTTACGCGTTGGGATCGCTCGATCACGGCCGGCTCGGTATCGCCGCGCAGGCGGTGGGGATCGCGCGCGCTGCGCTCGAAGCCGCCGTGCGCTATGCCACTGAGCGCAAACAGTTCGACAAGGCCATCGCCGATTTTCAGGCCATTCAGTTCAAGCTCGCCGACATGGCGACCAGAATCACCGCGTCACGGGTGCTGTTGCACACCGCGGCGGCGGCGAAGGAGCGCGGGGAGAAGATCACGCGCTTCAGCAGCATGGCGAAGCTCTTCGCCACCGAAACCGCGATGTGGGTGACCACGCAGGCCGTGCAGGTCTTCGGCGGCTATGGCTACGTCACCGACTATCCCGTCGAACGCTACTTCCGTGATGCCAAGGTGACGGAGATCTACGAGGGCACCTCGGAGATCCAGCGCATCGTGATCGCACGGGAAACGCTGGCCGCAGCCGCGGCCGCCGACGGCTCCCTACCAGACTGACCGAAGGCTTTTCATGCATTTTTTCGAAACTATCGCCGAGATGGGACACGAGCAGGTCGTGCTCTGTCATGACAAGGCGTCTGGCTACCGCGGCATCATCGCGATTCACGACACCACGCTCGGCCCTGCACTCGGTGGGACCCGCTTCTGGAACTACGCCACCGACGAGGATGCCATCGTCGACGCGCTGCGTCTGTCTCGCGGGATGACGTACAAGAACGCCGTGGCCGGCCTCAACCTGGGCGGCGGCAAGTCCGTCATCATCGGCGACAACAAGACGACCAACCGCGAGATGATCTTTCGCGCGCACGGCCGTTTCTGTGATTCGCTGGGCGGACGGTACGTCACGGCGGAAGATGTCGGAACCACGGTCGAGGACATGGACTTCGTCCACATGGAGACGAAGTACGTGGCCGGCATCGGCTCCCGTTCCGGCGACCCGTCGTCGGTGACGGCGCACGGCGTGTTCCGCGCGATCGAGGCCTCGGCGTTCGAGAAGTGGGGAGATGACTCGCTGGCCGGCAAGACTGTTGCCATTCAGGGATGCGGCCATGTGGGCTACCATCTCGCGAAGGAACTCCATTCCGCGGGTGCACAGCTCATCATCACGGATATCGATGCCGCCCGCATTCAGAATGTGGTGCAGGCGACGGGCGCCCGGGTGGTGGGGCTCACGGAGATCTACGGCGTGCAGGCGGACATCTTCGCACCGTGTGCGCTCGGTGGCATCATCAATGACGATACGATCCCGCAGCTCAAGGTGGAGATCGTGTCGGGTGCGGCGAACAATCAGTTGCTCGACTCGAGTCATGGCGATGAGCTGGAGAAGCGCGGTATCCTGTACGCGCCCGACTACGTCGCCAATGCCGGTGGCGTCATCAACGTGTACAGTGAGCTCACCGGTTGGAGCCGCGAGCGGGCGCTGCGCAAGGCCGACGAGATCTACGAGACGGTGTTGAGTGTGTTCCGGATTGCCAAAGGCGTCGGCATCCCCACGTATCTTGCGGCCGACCGTGTGGCAGAGCAGCGAATCGCCGCGGTGCGCGGCATGATGAAGACATGGCCCCAGTATCCCAACCGCGAGGCGTGATCATGACCGAACGCATTCCCATTGCAAGCGACCACGCGGGCTTCGAGCTGAAGGAGCGGCTTCGCGTGTCGCTCGCCGACATGGGCTTCGAGGTGCAGGACATTGGCACGCACAGCACGGCGAGTACGGATTACGCCGACTACGCACATCCACTGGCGCAGGAAGTGTCCACCGGGGAGTCGCAGCGTGGCATCCTGCTCTGCGGCACCGGCCTGGGCATGTCGTATACCGCCAACAGGTATCCCGGGGTACGCGCGGCCGTGGCATGGACACCGGAGATCGCGGCCCTTGCGCGCAAGCACAATGACGCGAACGTGCTGGTGCTGCCTGCGCGCTTTGTCTCCGATGAGGATGCACTCGCTATCCTGCGCGCATGGCTGGAGACGGATTTCGAGGGCGGGCGTCACACCCGTCGCGTCGAGAAAATCGAACGAGAGGACGAGGCGTGAGCAACAGCATGAGCAGTGCACCGAACGACACCACGAGCAGCATGGCAGGCGATGCGGCGAGCATGTCATGGCACCTGTGGGATCGCCTCCCGCCCGGCGACGCGCTTCTTGCTGCAGATCCCGAGATCGCGCACCTCATCGAGGAGGAAGTCGTCCGGCAGAACGACGGCATCGAACTCATTGCGAGCGAGAATTTCGTTTCACCGGCGGTGATGGAGGCGATGGGTTCGCCGCTGACCAACAAGTACGCCGAGGGGCTGCCGGGCAAGCGGTACTACGGCGGCTGTGAAGTGGTGGACAAGGTGGAGCAGCTCGCGATCGACCGGCTGAAACGGTTGTTCGGTGCAGAGCATGCCAACG
>DASQZA010000158.1:0-2765 GCA_035638935.1 Gemmatimonas sp.
CCTTCGAGAAGGAGAGCGTGCGCGTGCCTTCCTTCGGGACGTCGTGCGGGTAGTACGGCGCCTCCAGCTCCTCGACGAGGTCGTCGGGGTAGTTGGTGATCACGACCTTGAGCGGCTTGAGGACGCACAGCACGCGCGGCACACGCATGTTGAGGTCGTCGCGGACGGCGTGCTCGAACTTCGCCAGCTCCGTGCGCGCGTCGGCGCGCGCCACGCCGACGCTCTCGGCGAAACCGCGGATCGCCTCGGGCGTCACGCCGCGGCGACGCAGCCCCGCGATGGTCGGCACGCGCGGGTCGTCCCACCCCGACACATGTCCCTCGTTCACCAGGCGCAGCAGCTTCCGCTTGGAGAGCACCGTGTAGTCGATCTGCAGCCGCGCGAATTCCGTCTGCTCAGGCGGCCGCTCGAAGCCCGTCTCCTGCACCAGCCAGTCGTAGATGTCCTTGTTGTCCTTGAACTCCAGCGTGCAGAGCGAGTGCGTGATGCCCTCGATCGCGTCGCTCAGCCCGTGCGCGAAATCGTACAGGGGGTAGATGCACCAGTCGTTGCCGCGCCGGTAATGATGCGCGTGACGAATGCGCAGCAGCAGCGGGTCGCGCATGATCATGTTCGGGTGCGCCATGTCGATCCTGGCGCGGACGACGTGCGCACCGTCGGCGAACTCGCCCGCACGCATGCGACGCAGCAGGTCCAGATTCTCCTCCACCGACCGCGTCCGGTACGGGCTCTCACGCCCGGCGCTCGTCACGGTGCCACGGCCCTCGCGAATCTGCTCTTCGTTTTCCGAGTCGACGTATGCACGGCCGTTACGGATCAGGCCCTCGGCAATCTCGTAGAGCTTCTCGAAGTAATCGCTCGCGTAATACTCCCCTGACCAGGTGAACCCGAGCCACTCGATGTCGCGCTTGATGGCGTCGACGTACTTCACGTCCTCCGTCAACGGGTTGGTATCGTCGAAGCGAAGGTTGCACGTACCGCCGAACTCGGTCGCGATGCCGAAATTGAGACAGATCGACTTCGCATGGCCCATGTGCAGGAAGCCGTTGGGCTCCGGCGGGAAGCGCGTGGCAGGCGCGCGCCCGAACCGTCCCGTCGACACGTCTTCGGCGACCATCTCCCGGATGAAGTCACGGCGTGGCGCCCCTGCGTGGGCAGTAGATTCGGGTATCGAGGTTTCGGACACGGTGCGGGGTGAGAGGTTCACCCGGAAGCTACCCGCAATCCCGGAAGAACGGCACGGGCGGGTGCGCATCGTGTATCTCCCATCCATGAACGACGTGCATTGCAACTCACGCCCGCCGGCCGGTGTGCCAGCGGGTTCCTCGCTCTCGGCCCAGCGTCCGCTCCGGCATCGCCGACGTGCGCTCGTCACGGCGGTGGCGCTCCTCGGCGCACTCCCCGCGTGTCGCGGCGTCGTGAATGCATACGCGGGGGACCCGGTCACCGCACGCGCGCACGCCGACGCCCTGGCATCCGCGCTGGAACAACGGTTCACGAAGGTCACGCGCACACCGAAGTTCACCAACGCGCGCCTGCGTCTTGGGCGCTACGCCCTCGCCCCATCGAAACTGGTGCACGACAGTGCGTTGTGGACCACGTCGCGCACAGTGCGAACAGGACCGGAGCGGGAACTTGAGCTCGCGGCGGGAATGAACGGCGCCAACTTCGCGTTCGTCGCGCGCCCGCGCGTTGCGTTGCCGACACGCGTCGGTGACCAGCGCCACCTCATCAAGCTGACGGGCCTTGGCGGCGACGACTGGCAGTGGACGACGGAGGTCGATCACGCGATCGGTGCCCTCGCCCCTGCACGCATGGATGACATCGCGCGCGCACTGTTTGCTTCCGCGGAGCGTGCACCGGGAGTGCTACGCACCGATTACCGGACGACGTTTCCCCGGACCACCGCGGCGCTCGGGCGCATGTTCACGCTGGATTCCATCAACACCACCCCGCAGCCCGACGGCTCGACACTGGTCGCGATGCATGTGCTCACCAGCAGCACTGGCCTCCAGGCCCGATTCCCCGCGTTTGCGAAGTACGTCGACAAGTACGTCACCCCAACCCGTTTCCGCTTCCGCCTAACCGATCGCAGCGGTGCGGAGTGGTTCGACGCGCAGGCGGCACGTGGCGGGCGTATGGTCGTGCGGTTCCGCACGCACGACGGCGCGCTGCAGCCAATCACCGGCGCTGCTCGGCGCATGCCGGACTCACTCGCGCTCACCATCGATGCATTGGCGAAGTTCAAGGTGTTCTCCGTCGGCGTCACGAGCATGCAGGGTGATTTCATCCACATCAGCACCGCGACGGAGCGCGCATGGGCGATGCGATTCACGAAGAATCCGAAGTGGCACCTGCCGCTGATCGCCGAACAGCTGTTGCGCTCTCCACTCGAACGTCCATTCGCGGGACGCGGGATCGTGTTCCGGCTGTACGCGCGCAAGGGGCCGGACGGGGGAACGCTGCTCGGGCGTGACTTCGACGTAGCGGTTCGCGAGAGCGCCATCATGCGCTTCCTCGGCAACCTGGGATTCACCGCCATGAGCGACTACGCCGGCACCGTCGAGGACGAGGAAAACCGTTTCATCGCCGAGACGTTTCAGGCGATGCGCGCGGATCTTCGGGCGCAGTAGGGGACGAGGGCGTGATCGACTCTGAACTGCAGGTAAACGGGTAGAAACAGATCAAGACTGAAACGAAACGGATATGTGTCACGTCCGGATTAGTGTCTACACGTCACCCGTATCCCAGGAGACGTGTCCCAT
>DASQZA010000159.1:0-8720 GCA_035638935.1 Gemmatimonas sp.
TTCCGGAAGAAGCGACTCGAGCCGGCCGTCGACCGCCACGATCACGCGCTCACAGTGAATCGTGCCGCGGTCGAGCGTCACGCGTGATGTGGCGACCTCGCGTACCGGAGAACGCGCGAACAGCGTGGCCCCGCGTTCGACCGCGCGAAGCGCAAGTACCCGGCAGCGCGCGAGCGGGTTGAACGCGGCATCGACCGGAATCGTCAGGCCGATGCCGTCGGCCCCCTCATACCACTCGCACGATAGCCCATCGGACCGCATGGCATCGAGCTGTTCGCGACAATCCTCGACCTCCGCATCAGTAGCTGCGAGTCGCCGCGAACCGGTGAAACGTACGGTACCGGGCGCAGCGTCGGCGATGCGAGTGATCTCGCCGAGTGTCGCATTGTAGATGGACAGGGCCCGTTCGCGTCCGTGCAGCCGAACTGCGTCATGATAGAAATCATACGCGCCGGCCAGCAGGAACCCGCCGTTGCGACCCGCGGCACCAGCACCAACGTCCACCGCATCGACACCGACCACCGGCACGCCCCGACGCTGCAGCTCTTCGATCGCCGTCAGACCGGAACCACCGAGTCCGATGACGCAGGTGTTCGTGTGCACGTCTCCAACGATTTCGGGGAGCGGCTTCCATAGCCCATCGTCCCACGCCGGCACGTTCGAACCAGCGTTGCCGGAATTCTCGAGCGCCCTACTCTCGTCCACGCTGCCTCACGGAATCCTTGGCCACCGGCGCGGGATCTACGCTGGCGGGCACGATGCGATAGACGCCGGTGATCTCCCCAAGCAACCCGACGGCGGCATCGATGAGTGGATCACGTGCTCGGTCGTACTTTTCAGGAGACCACGGCAACACAAGATGGGGTGGAACGCCACGACCCTCGATCGGTTCGTGATCCGGGCCGCGCTCGATCCACTGCGGCACCGTGAACTTCCATCCGTTGCCGAGGTCGAAGGTGGCAGGATTGCCGGACGCACCGCCAGTGGTATCACCCACCACCGTCACGTTGGGGAGCGTGCGCAGCGCCGCGACGAACGTTTCGGTCGCGCTGAAGCCCGCCCGCCCCGTGAGCACCACCACCGGACGCGTGAACTGCCAACTGCCGCTCGGTGCGGCAACACGCGCCAACGGCGTGTCCAGGTCCGTCATATTCGGGCCATTGCGTGACTGCACGTACGACACCAGCGTCGGCTGCGCCGTGAAACGCGAGATGAACTGCAAGGCCATCGCGTCGCTGCCGCCGGCATTGGTGCGGAGGTCGAGAATGAGCCCCGGCATGTCGCGCACGCGCGTCAGCATCGCATCGAGCATCGTTGCATCGACCGGCGCGTTCCACGAGCCGAGATAGATGTACCCGTATCCGCCGACGATGCCGTCGCCAGCTTCCGGCACGCGGCTCGAGTAGCTCGCATCGCGCAACGCGCGGCTCCAGCGCCCGCGATCGAAGTTGGCAACGTGCGGCGGGCGGTACGTGGGGACTTCATTCCCGCGCGGATCGATGAACCAGACGTGCAGGTCATTGAGCGGCTCGAGCATCTCGCGCACGATGGCGATGAAATCGTCCTGCGACCGCGCGCGCAATGCACGGCCACGGAAGGCGGCGCTCTGCGCGCTCCAGTCCATGCCTTTGTACGGGAACGACGGGTACACCGCCGCAAAGCGTTCCGTGAGCGCATCGAACTGCGCGGCGTAGCTGCGGACGAGCGGAGTCGCAAACTGTCGGCGGCCTGCGCTGAGGCCGGAGTGGCCTCGTGTGCTGTTGTCCTCCTTCGCGTCGACCGGCGCGAACGCGTCGGCTCCCAGGGAGGCCAATGCCGCTGCTCCCGGTGCCCTGCTCGCACCCCGAAAGGCCGATGCTGCAGGCAGTGCACACGCTCCCAGCACGGCGGCTCCGGCGAATAGCAGGAGCAACCGAACGCAGTGTCGCGGCGAACTGATGCGTGTCGTCACGAGGGCACGGAGTGGTGAGCAAGCCACGGCTTGGTCCCGCTGGCCGCGGTCGAGGCTGGAACTGGAACCCCGAAGAAACGGTCAGGTTTCCCGGGTACCGCTCACTACGGTGGATTCCCGCTGGCTGATTCGCCTCCCGTCATTCCAGGCCCAGAGCGACTTGCCGGGCGATCACCGCCAACTCCGGAGACGCCTGAACCGCCTGATAGTAAAGGCGCTGGAAGGCATCACCTTCAATATCGGCACGAAGCAGGCTCCGGGCACGGTCGAAAAGCGACTTCGCCTCAACCTCACCGAGAATCGATTTCTTGTCGCTCGTGCGCTCGTCGATCAGCAGAACGAGCTGGGCCATGGGACGCAGCCAGTCGAACCACGGGTCGGAAATGACGAGTTGCAGAAATGCGCTGTTGTTGGCAATGCGCCCCCGCACCTTCTCGTAGCGCGCCCGCTCGACCTCGAGCAAGGCCCGGTGGACCCGAAGCAAGGACGTCCGGGCCACCTCGAGACGCTCGAGTTGCCCGGTGGAGGCTGCAGGGACTTCTGTCGGGGAGGCCCCGGGGGTCGCGGAGGAGGCCCTCAGGTCTGGAGTGGCGTCTGGTTCTGTCATGTGTTCCGGGCGTCGAGTGTCTGGATCTCTAGATAACTCCTCGACAAGCGTTTTCCGAGGCTGTTGCGTTAAAGGGTCGTCCGCCGGCATGTGCCCTTGGATGCATGTCAGGCTCACGCTCCCGAACCCCGGAACAGCACAATGCGCGTAACGTTCACGGTCGCCGCGTTCGCGGTGTGCACCTCGACGCTGGCCCAGACGGCCATCGCCCAGGAGCGCACCGGCTCGAACGCGGCGAAGGCCGAGGCAAAGGCCGATCCGATTTCGGCCGAAGGCTATATCGCACCACCCGAAGCCATCGCCAGGCTCGTCACCGCGCCCCGTGAGGCGAACGCCAGCTTCGTGTCGCCGAACCCGGGTTCGCGGAGATATTTCCTGCGCACCGTCAGCGACGGCTTGCCCACGCTCGAGTTTGTCGGCAAGGCGCATCACAACCTTGGCGGCCAGCAGGTCGACTTCCGCGGCAACCGTGATCGCGGCATGACCATGCGCAGCAACGCGGGTCTCGAATTGCTCGACTGGCAGTCCGGTCGAAAGATTCCCGTGTCCGTCCCGGCTGGCGCGCGTGTCGGCGGCACGAGCTGGTCGCCGGACGGATCGCAGCTCGCATTCATTGCGCTGTTCCCGGATGCCACCCACGTCTACCTCGCCGATCCGGCCACGGGCAAGTCGCGTGCGGTGACCACCCGGTCGCTGCTCGCAACGAACGTGACGAACATCGAGTGGTCGGCGGACGGCAAGTCGATCATCGCCGTGCTCGTGCCCGCGTCCCGCGGTGCGGAGCCCAGGGAGCCGACCATCGCGCCGACGCCGATGGTGCGCGTGAACGAGAACAACAAGCTCAAGACGCGCACGTATGCAGACCTCGTGCAGACCCCGTACGAGAAGGATCTGCTCGCCTACCACATGACGGGACAGCTGGCGGTGATCGACGTCAAGTCGCGCGCCGTGCGCAACGTCGGCTCGCCGGGCCTGATCCGCTCGCTCGACGCGTCACCGGATGGCCAGCACTTCCGCGCGACGTACGTGATGAAGCCGTTCTCGTATTACCTGCCCGTGTCGAGCTACGGCACCGAGGAAGTGATCATCGACGGCACCGGCAAGGTCCTCCGCGAGATCGCGAAGCGCCCGACCCGTGAAGGCGAAGATCCCGATGCCCCGCCGCCCGCTCCGGGTGCCGGCCGCGGTGGTGGTGCAGCGCCCGCCGACACAGGCAGGCGGAGCCTGACCTGGCATCCGTTCGCCCCGGGAATCCTCTATGCGCAAGTCGAGCCGGCGCCCGCCGGCACCGCACGTGGCGGCAATGCTGGCGCCGGTACTGCCGGTGGCGCCCGCGCCGACTCGGCGTCGCTCGCGCGCCGCAAGGATCGCCTCGTGCACTGGATGCCGCCGTTCGATTCGGCGAGCATGAAGACGATCTACGAAACCGATGGCCGCATCTCCGCGGCGCGTTACAGCGAGAACGGCAAAATCCTCTTCGTGAGTGAGACAGGCACGAACGGCACGACGGAGAACGCGATCTTCCTCGACGAGAACAACGCGAAGTTCACCGTCATCGCGCCGCGTGCACGTGGCACCGGTGGCCGTGGTGGTGCGGGTGCAGCGCCTGGTACGGCGCCGGCACTACCGGCAACGCCTCCGCCGGGCGCGGGTGGTGGTCGTGGTGGTGGAGCCGGCGCAGTGCAGTCACTCGCCATGCGCGCCGGTTCGCGCGGCGTGCCCGTCGTCATCGTGAGCACGGACGGCAAGTCGGTGTTCCAGCAGGGCAGCACGCCGGACTCCGGCGCCGCGATGCCCAAGGTGTACGTCGAGAAAATCGACATCCGCACCGGAACGCGCAGCCGTGTGTACGAGAGCGCGGGCGATGTGATGGAAACGATCTCGGCTCCGCTCGACGACGACTTCACTCGCCTGCTCGTGCAGCGCGAGTCGCCGTCCGTGGTGCCGCAGTCGTACGTGCTGGACGTGGCCACGAAGCAGGCGAAGCAGCTCACGAACAACATCGATCATATGCCGGAGATCACGGCGACGATCAAGCGTACCTACCGCGCGAAGCGCTCCGATGGCAAGAGCTTCAATGTGAAGGTCACGCTTCCGGCGAACTTCAAGGAAGGCTCCAAGCTGCCGGCGCTCTTCTGGTTTTACCCTCGCGAGTTCGACAACCAGGAAGCCTACGACCGTGGCACTGCGGCGGCAGCCAACCCCTCGCGCCGGTTCCAGAGCTACGGCCCGCGCACGATGGCGTTCCTCACCACGCAGGGGTACGCGGTCGTCGAACCCGATGCGCCGATCTTCGCCAGCGAAGGCCTGCTCCCGAACGACAACTACGTCAATGACCTGCGCAACGACCTCGCGGCCACGATCGATGCACTCGACACGCTCGGCATCATCGATCGCCAGCGGTTGGGCATCGGCGGTCACAGCTATGGTGCGTTCAGCACCGTGAATGCGATGGTGCACACGCCATTCTTCAAGGCCGGCATCGCGGGTGACGGCGCCTACAACCGCACGCTCACGCCGAACGGCTTCCAGAGCGAGCGTCGTGACCTGTGGCAGGGCCGCCAGACGTACCTCGACATGTCGCCCTTCCTCTACGCCGACCGTCTGAACGGCGCGCTGCTGATGTACCACTCGACGGAGGACCAGAACGTCGGTACGGATCCGATCAACTCGACGAAGATGTTCCACGCGCTGCAGGGACTCGGCAAGACCACGTCGCTGTACATGTATCCGTATGAGGATCACGGCCCGATCGCAAAGGAAACCGTGCTCGACCAGTGGGCGCGGTGGGCCGCATGGATGGACAAGTACGTGAAGAACGCCGGCAAGGACGCGAAGCCGCTGGTCAAGATCACCTCGGAGCAGTAAGCCGGGGCGTTCCCCAAACGGGGAATGGCATCTAATGGAAGGACCGAAGCCACGTACGCGCACCATGCGTGTACGTGGCTTCAGGTTTGCGTACTGGGCATGAACGCGATACTTCGCACGCGATCACCGGAATGTTCACCGGAGTGTTCATGCCACGCAGCCACTTTCTGCCCGCACTGCTCGCGCGCGCAGCCCTCGTTGTCGTCGCATCGGTCGTCGCCGGCATCGCTGAGCCCGCGACTGCACAGTCGTTCGGTCGCTCCAAGGTGCAGTACGATCGGTTCGACTTTCGCATCCAGCCGACAGCGCACTTCGATGTCTACTTCTACCCTGCGGAATCGCTGGCGACCGCGGATGCGGCGCGCATGGCGGAGCGTTGGTACCAGCGGCACTCGACACTGCTCAACCTGACGTTCGAGAAGAATCCGCTGATCTTCTACGCGGACCCGCCCGATTTCCAGCAGTCGAATGTCGTCGAGGGCGAGATCGGCGTCGGCACGGGCGGCATCACGGAAGGCTCGCGCGATCGCGTGATCATGCCGTTCACGGGCGTGTATTCCGACAACGATCACGTGCTCGGACACGAGCTCGTGCACGTGTTCCAGTATCGCATCGCGCAGAGCACACCGGCCGGCATTCGCGCGATGGGGCAGATCCCGCTCTGGCTGATCGAGGGGATGGCCGAGTACCTGAGTCTTGGACGCAACGATCCGAATACGGCGATGTGGCTGCGCGATGCTGCGCGCCGCAACGACCTGCCGACGATCAAGCAGCTGACCAACGACCCGCGCTACTTCCCCTACCGATACGGGCAGGCGCTGTGGGCATACATCGGGGGCCGCTGGGGCGACCCGATGGTGAACACGCTCTATCGCGCGGCACTGCGGGAGGGGTGGGAAAAATCGCTGCAGTCGCAGCTGGGTGTGAGCGCGGATTCACTGAGCGCGCAGTGGCACGCGGCGATTCGGCAGCAATATGCGGGCGTGCTCACCAGAACAGCGCCGGATGCCCTGGGGCGTGGCATCATCAACGTGCGCGAGAACGGCGACCAGAACGTGTCGCCCTCGGTGAGCCCGGATGGTCGGTACGTGGCGTTCTTCTCGAGTCGCAACCTGTTCGG
This sequence comes from Gemmatimonas sp., assembly GCA_035638935.1. Lineage (GTDB taxonomy): Bacteria > Gemmatimonadota > Gemmatimonadetes > Gemmatimonadales > Gemmatimonadaceae > Gemmatimonas. The sequence goes on from DASQZA010000159.1 coordinate 6,547, forward strand.
CATCGATCTCTACATCGCGGAGGCAGCAACGGGGCGGATCGTTCGCCAGCTCACGAACGTCACGCGCAATCCGCACTTCGACGCGTTGAGCTTCATCAACTCCGCGGGGACGTGGTCTCCGGATGGCGAGCGCCTCGCCGTGGTGACGTTCGCGCAGGGCGACCACGAGATCGACATTCTCAACGTCGCGAACGGCCGCGTGGAACGGCGCATCCGCCTTCCCGGCGTGCCCGCCATGGCGGACCCGGCGTGGAGTCCGGATGGACGCACACTGGCGTTCTCGGGCATCGTGGGTGGCATCAGCGACCTGTGGTTGTATGAGCTCGAGAGCGGTGCGACGCGCCGCCTGACGAACGATCGCGAAGCGCAGCTGCAGCCGGCGTGGAGCCCTGACGGTCGCACGATCGCGTTCGCCACCGACGCCGGTCCGAACACGCGCTTCGACCTGCTGCAATTCGGCGACCTGCGCATCGCGCTGATCGACGCGGGCGGCGGCGATGTTCGCCTGCTCCCGCGAGCCGCGCGCGGCAAGGCCATGAACCCGCAGTACTCCCCAGCGGGCGACGCGCTGTACTTCGTGTCGGACCAGGACGGCATCAGCGACATCTATCGGATGTCACCGGACGGCAGTGGTGTGACGCGCGTGACCAGCACGGCAACCGGTGTCAGCGGCATCTCCTCGTATTCGCCGGCCATCAGCGTTGCACGGCGAACGGGAGACCTCGTGTTTTCCGTATTCGACCGCGGCGGGTTCAGCGTGCGCACGCTCTCGCCGCCGCAGATCACGACGGTGGTCGCCCAAGGTAGTACGACATCCGGCGGCATCGTCACGGGAAGTGCAGCGGGCACGCTCGACGGACCAGCGGCGGCGGGCGTACTGCCCCCCGCGATCGGCAGCCTCGAAACGGGGACGTCGCGCAACTACATCGAACGTTCGTTGACGCAGCCCGAGGCGGGCCTGCCGGTCACTCTCACCGAAGCGACGCAACCGTATCGCTCACGTCTATCACTCGAGAGCATCGGCGGCGCGTCCGTAGGCGCATCGATCGGCGGCGGATTCGGCTCCGGCATCGCCGGCGGCATCGCCTTTGGCTTCTCGGACATGCTCGGCAATCACCTTCTGAACACGGTGCTGCAGGTCAATGGCACGGTCAAGGATTTCGCCGGGCAACTCCAGTATCTCAACCGCGCACGGCGGCTCAATTACGGGGTCATCGCGCAGCACATTCCGTTCACGAACGTTGGCGGCAACGTCGAGACGACGACGTTGAACCTCGACGGGCAGAGCGTGCCGGGTCTCATCTACACGCAAGTGCTGCAACGCCAGTTTCTCGACGACGTATCGGGCGTGGTGCAGTACCCACTCACGGCCACGCGACGCCTAGAGTTCACGGCTGGCGCGCAGCGTGTGAGCTACAATGTGGAAGTCGAGAGCACGTATGTGGCGGGTTCGCAGGTCGTGCGCGAACGCCGCGCAACGATCCCGACTGGAGTGCCCGCATTGACCTTCGGCACGGGTACGGCGGCACTGGTCGGCGACTACTCGTTTTTCGGCTTCGTCTCGCCGATCGCGGGTGGGCGCTACCGCTTCGAAGCGGCTCCGTACGTCGGCAGCATCAATTACCAGACGCTGCTCGCTGACTACCGGCGCTACTTCTTCAAGCGTCCGTTCACGCTCGCGGTGCGTGGTCTGCACTACGGTCGTTACGGTGCGGGGTCGGACGATCCACGGCTGCAGGAGCTGTACGTCGGTCAGGGAACGCTGGTGCGCGGCTACAACGCGAACGATTTCCGCGTGGAGGAGTGTCGCGCACCCGAAGGCGCCGCTGACGGCTGCCCACAGTTCACGCGCTTGCGCGGCACACGCATCGGGGTCGCGAGCATGGAACTGCGCATCCCGCTACTGGGCACGGAACAGCTGGGGCTCATCAACCTGCCGTACATTCCGCTCGAGATCGCTCCCTTCGTCGACGCGGGCGTGGCCTGGAGCAGGGGCAACACGCCGGATTTCCGCTTCGATCGCAACACAGCTGATCGAGTTCCGGTGTTCAGCACGCGCGCCGTCACGCCCGTGATAAATTTAGTAACAAATCCTGGCTTGTATCATTGGCCCATCCTTTAATTTCTAGCTAATTAAACGCAGAGCATGTTTTGGGTGAAATGGACGGTCTGAC
>DASQZA010000160.1:0-23394 GCA_035638935.1 Gemmatimonas sp.
CGTGCTGACATCATATACCAGTGGCGAGCCCACGATTGCACAGGCGACGAACTACGACGCGCTGCGCCTGTTGCTTCCCGGGTACGCCCTGTACCGCTTCCCGTGGGTCGACCGGACGGATGACTTCAGTGCACTCGCTGCTGCCGCCGAGGGCAGCGGGCTCGATGGCTTGCTGTACGCCGAGCCACCCGTGCCGACGGCACCCGGCACGTTGTTCCTGGATTGACGCGTTTCTGCATTCTCTTCCCTCGCCCGACTCATGACCTCTTCGCTCTCCGCATCGCTCACGTCCGCAGGGTCGTACACGTATGCCGATTGGCAGCAGCTGGCCGATCGTTCGCTCGCGGGCGACGAGCTCACGCGTGACGAATCGCGCGCGGTGCTGACGGCGCCCGACGAGGCGCTGCTCGACCAGCTGGCTGCCGCGTATCGCGTACGCCGTGCGACGTGGGGAAACCGGGTGCGGTTGCACTTCCTGCTCAATGCGCAGAGCGGCCTGTGCCCGGAAGATTGCGGCTATTGCTCGCAGTCGAAGATCTCCGCGGCCGAGATCGAGAAGTATCCGATGCTCGCCGCTGAGCGCATCATGGAGGCGGCCGACCGTGCCGCGCTGCTCAAGGCCGGCACACTGTGCATGGTGATTTCGGGCCGGACGCCCGGTGAGACGGTGTTCGGCAAGGTGCTCGACGCGGTCCGTGCCGTGCGCGCGAAGCACGACCTCAAGATCTGCGCGTGCCTCGGCCTGCTCAACGCGGAGCAGGTCGGCCGTCTCAAGGAGGCCGGCGTCGAGACGATCAACCACAACCTCAACACATCGGCGAACTTCACGCCGGAGGTGGTCAGCACGCACACGTTCGACGATCGTGTCGGCACGGTGCAGGCAGTGAAGGATGCGGGCCTCAAGACGTGCAGCGGTGGTATCCTGGGCATGGGCGAGAGCGACGACGACGTGATCGATCTCGCGCTGTCGCTCCGCGCACTCGATGTGAAGAGCGTGCCGGTGAACTTCCTCATTCCGGTGCCGGGGACGTCGTTCTCGGGGGTGCGCGAACTGGACCCGCGGCGTTGCCTGCGCATCCTCGCGCTCTATCGCCTACTGCTGCCGACTCAGGAGATCCGCATCTCCGGCGGTCGCGAAGTGCACCTGCGCAGCATGCAGGTGATGGGGCTCTACCCCGCGAACTCGATCTTCATCGGGGACTACCTCACGACACAGGGGCAGACGGCGCGCGAGGACATGCGCATGATAGAGGATGCCGGATTCGTTCTGGAGACACCCGACGGTGCGCCGCTCGCACTCGATACGATCGAATCGGTTCCGGAACAGTATCCTCGCGCCGCGTTGCCACTCGTCGAGGTATGACCCGCATGTCGATCGCTGACATTCGCACCGACTACGCGCGCGCGGCACTGGGCGAGTCGGATGTCGATACGGATCCAATCGTGCAGTTCCAGAAGTGGTTCGACGAAGCGGTGAATGCGCAGGTCCACGAACCGAACGCGATGTGCCTCGCGACGGCGACGCCGGACGCATACCCGTCGGCGCGCATGGTACTGCTCAAGGGCATGGACGCGCGCGGGTTCGTGTTCTACACGGACTATCGCAGTCGCAAGGGCACGGAGCTGGCGGACAACCCGCACGCGTCGCTGTGCTTTTTCTGGGGTGAGCTCGAACGCCAGGTGCGCGTGGCGGGCAGCGTGCAGCGAGTGAGCAGAGCTGAGAGCAGTGCGTATTTCCAGTCACGTCCGGCGGAGAGCCGGATCGGAGCGTGGACGTCGCACCAGAGCAGCGTGCTGACGTCGCGCGACGCGTTGGAGCAGGAGCAGTCGGAGGTGCGCACTCGATTCGCGGACGGCGAGATTCCGCTGCCGGAGCACTGGGGGGGATTCCGCGTGGTGCCCGACGAGATCGAGTTCTGGCAGGGGCGACCGAGCCGGCTGCACGACCGGATCCGGTTCGTGCTGCGGGGTGGCGCGTGGGTGCGGGAGCGGCTTAGTCCGTAGCTGAGATGCGCGGCGCGGGTTCGGAACTGCCTGGCTGTTAGTCGGAGGTGTGGTGCGCGGCGCGGGTCTGGAACTGCCTTACCGCGAATCACGCAAATGCGCCTTCGGCGCAACCGCGAATGGAACCGAGAGCGATTCGAAGCACATCGCGGTAAAGCCACGCCGCCATTTTTTGGGTGGGGCTCCGCGCGTGACCTCGAGCCCCGCGAGCTGTTCAACAAAAGAAGAGTCGATGCTGACGATATGCACCGTCAGCCCGTCGCCCTCACGGCTGCATTTGCGGTTGCGCCGAAGGCGCATTTGCGTGATTCGCGGTAAGGCAGTTCCAGACCGGCGCCGCGCACCAAACCACAGATTTGCGGCGCGGCAGCTCCAAACCCACGTCGGCAGGACAAGATGGGTCAAACGACCGATTCGGCCGCTTACCTCCGGTGCGAGAGTACATGGACGCTGGCCGATTCCGTGGTTTGCCCTACTCTTTGCTCCGCTGCCGGAGGTTCCGATGCGCTCGCTTTCCCGTGCCGTCCAGCTGTCGTCCACGCATTCGCGCGTGCAGCGGGCGCTGCTTGCTGCTGCGCTCGCGCTGGGTGCTCTCCTGTTCGTGCCCTCTGACGCCCATGCGCAACTGGGCAAGCTCAAGAAGTTGGGCGGTGACCTCGTGAAGGAAGCGGGTCGTGGTGCCGTCGGGATGCCGCCGAAACCGGCAGATGTGGCTGACGGCGCACCCAAGGCGAAGGTGGATTACACGGTCACGCCGGAGCGCCTCGATGCCGTTATCGTCGCGCTTGCGCCGTTGGTGGAGGAGGCCAGGCGCGACGCGGCTGCGGGTGCGGTCGAGAAGTCATTCCGCGCGAAGCGAACGGCGTGGGAGAAGTGCGTGGAACTCGCCGGGAAGAATGCGACCGGACTCAGCGAGGCATATCTCAACGCCAGCGAGAAAGAGACCGGCAAGTCGGCAGAGGCGATGGGGCGGCTCGCCAAGGCGATGCAGGGTGGCGACAAGCGGAAGGTGGCGTATCTACAGGACACCGTTGGTGTGTACACGATGGAGATGACGGCGATGATGGTCGGCGCCAAGTGCGGCCCGGCGATGTACACGCCCTCGGCACTCATCGAAGCGCAGCTCGCGCGTGATGCAGGGGCCGGTGGTGAAGTCGATGAGAGCGGTCGCGTGCGGCGCGACCTCAACGTACCGGAAGCGGCCCGCAAAGGACTCACCGCACAGCAGTTCGGCGTGCTGCGCGAGCGTGTGGCGATTTACGCGATCGAACTGGCCAAGGGCGACGGGTCCGAATCATCGCTTGCGAGTTTCACCGCCGCAGAACATGCCGCGCTCAAGAGCCGCGCGAATGAACTGAAAACGATGGCGCCTTTCTTTCGCGATGGCCACATGCGCTGGGCGACATGGGGCGACGTGAAGGGATGGTAGGCATCAATCCGCATGAGCGCCTCGATGAGGCGCTCATGCGGTTTTACTGCGGCGCCGCCGGCGCGACGGCACCCACCAGGAAGGGCGTCATGGTCGGCTGCGGTGAGCCCGTCGCCGGCTCCTCTGTCACGGCAAACGCCGCGACACCTACCAGATCTTTCGGCACCTCGATGTTCTGCACGACCGCACGACCACCCGCATCAGCGTTGAACAGTGCGAGCGGAACCGGCTTGCCGTCGCGAATCATCCAGAGCGCATAGGCGCGATCTTTGCCGACCGGGGCCAGACCACTTGCAGTGATGATTGCACGCCCTTCGCGTACGTTCCAGAACACCTGCATACCGGGGCCGGTGGGTTGCGAGGGTGACAACCGAACGAGCGTGACGTCGCCACCGGTACCCATGATCGTGGCCAGCGTCTTCTCGCGCTCCGCCAACTTCTGCTTCGCGGCGGCCAGCTGTCCATTCTGCTCCGTGAGCTGACTCTCGAGTTCAGCAGCCTTGCTGCGCATATCCAGCGCGAAGACGAGCGACGCGGCCAGCGCGATGCCGAACGACGCTGCCGTCCACTTCGCGGCGGTGCTCTGCGGCTTGACGCGCACGAGCTGCGGCGCCGACGACGCTGCGGGCGTGACGAGCACGGGAGCGATGGTGACCGGTGTGGCAAACCGTACTTCGCTCGCCGGCGTCGGGGACTGCACGGTGTTCGGCTCAGCCGCGATGCGCGCCAATACGCGCGCCTTGAGCGCAGGCGGTGGCGTCACGGAGTGCGCGCTCGCCAGGAACTCCACCGCCGCCCGGTGGGCAGCGATTTCTGGCGCGAGTGCAGCAGCGGTAGCCGCATCGCTCATGGCAATGTCGAATGCGCGCCGCTCGTCGATGGAGAGCGTCCCCATCACGAAGCCCGGGGAGAGCTCCCGCAGCTCGTCCAGCGATAGCGGCTTCACGAGGCGCCCTCCGGTGCGAGATCGCCGAGGCTGTCGCGCAGCTTCTGCATGCCAAGACGGATGCGTGTCTTCACGGTGCCAAGGGGCTCACGGAGTCGTTCAGCGACTTCGTGATGCGTGAGGCCCTCGAAGAACGCAAGCTCGATCGCACGGCGTTGCGGATCGGGCAACGTGCGGAGCGCGAGCGCGATGGCACGAGAGCGCTCGCTGTCGGTGACCATCCGGTCTGCGTCCGGAAACCCTTCTCCCATGGCGACAGGTGCGTCGCTCGCAGCGGCCGCGGTCTCCGCCATCCTGACCCGACGGCCGCGCGAACGAATGAGGTCGAGCGCCCTGGTCCGCGCGATGGTGGTAAGCCACCCGGCAACGGTACCCCGCGACGTGTCATAACGCGCAGCATCCCGCCACGCCTGGCTGAACGCGTCCAGCACGACTTCTTCGGCATCCGCGGTCTCCCCCACCATGCGAATGGCGAGACCAAACATGACGGCGCCGTGCCGGTCGTACAGCGTGGACGCTGCGCGCTCGTCTCCACCAGCCATGGCGGACACGAGTTCGAGATCGGACGTCTGTTGGGGAGAGGACTGCACGTAACGCTGGAAAGACGGCTGATTCGAGAGAGATGGCGCACCACGATGGCTCGCGCGGTGAACGTACTCCGAAAGCAGTGGATGGAACAGGCCGTGGGAGGCCGAGGGGATGAGGTGGAGCGTCGCGGTGTGGCGCATGGGGTCACTTCAGATACGCCCAGGGCCGCCCCGTGGATCTGTGCCAAGGCCTTTCGGGTGCGGCCGCGGCGCAGAGTGTGGCATTCTGGGACTCGCCCGTCGATGGCGAGCCGCGAACACCAACCGCTAGCAGCAACCGTGAACAGCGACCGCGAACAGCAACCGCGTCTCGCGCGGAGATCGCGGAGGAGCGGAGGTTCGCGGAGAGTTCGCTCCGGCGAGGTCGGTGTAGCGACCTTTTCCTAAGTGGTGGCTTCGTCGCATGCCGCGGAGCCACGACTTATAAAGAGTGGAATGCGGCGGTCCGGCCGTATGCCCCGCCTCCGCGTATCTCCGCTCCTCCGCGATCTCCGCGTGAGACGCGGTTGCTTTTGCTGTTCGCTGTTCGCTGTTGCTGTTCGCCGTTGCGCTTACCGGCGCACGAAAGACTGCTCTACCAGACGTCAGCCGACGCCACTGCGAGTTCGTCGCGCAGCTTGACGTAGCTGTCGTACCGGCCGCGGCTTAGCGTGCCCGCAGCCACCGCGTCGCGGATGGCGCACCCCGGTTCGACCGTGTGCATGCAGTCGGCGAAACGGCATTCGCCCAGATGCGGGCGGAACTCCGGGAAACAGGCCGGTATCTCGTTCGGTTCGACACCCCACAAGCCGACTTCGCGCAACCCCGGTGTGTCCGCGATGAATCCGCCACCCGGCAGTGCGTGCAGCAATGCACCCACCGTCGTGTGGCGCCCCTTGTTCACGCTGTCGCTGATCTCCGCCGTGCGCAGGTTGAGACCCGGGAACAGTGTGTTCATCAGCGACGACTTGCCGACACCCGATGGGCCGGTGAGCGCACTGCCCTTCCCCGCGATCTCGGCGTGCAGCTCCTCGAGACCGCGATTCTCACTCACGCTCGTGAGGTGAAGTGGATAACCGGCAGCTTCGAACTCCGAGAAGCGCTCGCGCGTCACCGCGTCGTCGGCCAGATCCATCTTGTTGATCACGATGCGCGCGGCGAGTTCGTTCGCTTCGGCGATCACGAGGAACCGGTCCAACATGCGCGGGTGCGGCTCCGGATTCGCGGCCGCAAACACGACCAGCACCTGGTCGAGATTCGCCACGATGATGCGCTCACCCTTCGCGTTGCCCGGACGCTTGCGCGCGAGCTTGCTGCGACGTGGCTGGATCTCGTCGATCGTCCACGCGTTGCCACCCTCGTCACCGCTTACCGTGACACGGTCGCCCACCGCCAGCTTGAGCTGCTTGGCTGTCCCGTCGCGCGAACCCTCACGGTTGCCGTCGCGCGTCTCACGATTCTCGCGCGGCGTTCCCTCTTGCTTGAGCCTGCCGCGCAACGACGCGTCGCGCGTTTCGCCGTCGTCCGTGCGCACCTGCCATACACCACCGGTGCCTTGCAGGACCACGCCTTCCCGTGTCGTGCTCATGTGGTGCTCATAAAGTGATCATCGCTGCTCACAAGTCTCAGGTTTCGCTGTCGCGGGCGGCAGTACCGCTCGGTCGCAGCAAACCATCGAGCGTTGCCTTCACCGTGGCAAGCTGCATCGCACCAAGCGCATGTCGCACTCCTGACTCACTGGTGCCCTTGACGAGAAATCCTGACTCCACGTGACCCTGCACTTCCGGCTCCCCTCGTCCCCACCGCACGAAAAACAGGTACGCGCCCCACGGAGCACTCGGGTCACCTGTAGTGTCCGTGAGGATGTCCGCCGAGTACGACACGCCGTCGACGCCCTCGAAGGCGGCAGGGCGCGAGTGCACAGCCATGTATCCACCGAGCGTACGCTCGTCGCCCTTTGTGGGATCGGCGGGGAGATGCTGCCCGGCGTGATGCTCGCCCGCGTGATGCTCGCCCGCGTGATGCTCGCCCGCATGATGCTCGCCCGCATGATGCTCATCGTGCAGACTCAATGCGTCCCATTGCGCGATCGCGGTGTGCGCTGACCGGAAGATTTCGCGCCGCCGAGCATTTCCTTCACGATGTTACCTGTCATGAAGGCGAGGTTCGCCGGACGTTCAGCCAACCGGCGCATGAGATACGGGTACCACTGCGTGCCGAAGGGTACGTAAACCCGCATGCGGTAGCCTTCCGAAACGATCTGTTCCTGCAGGTCCCGGCGCACCCCGTAGAGCATCTGGAATTCGAACCGATCTGCTGCGATGTTCTTCTCCTTGGCGAATCGCTTCGCCTCGGCAATGATCACTTCGTCATGCGTGGCGATGCCGGGATAGCGCCCGTGCTCCATCAACCGGTGCATCGCTGCGACGAAGTTGCGGTCGACATCGGCCTTGTCCGGAAATGCAATCTCGGGCGGTTCCAGATAGGCACCCTTGCAGATGCGAACACGTGCCTGCAAACGGTTGGCACGCTCCACATCATCCAGCGTGCGGCGCAGCGCGCTCTGCAGCACGACGCCCACGTTGTCGCGGTAGTCCGGGTACAGCTCGCGCTCGAAGGTGTCGAGCGTGCGATCGGTGTACGCACTGCTCTCCATGTCGAGTCGCACGAACGAACTGTATTGCTTCGCCCGCTCGAGCACCTCGCGCACGATCTGCACCCCCAGCGTGTCCGAGATGTCCTGGCCGAGCGCAGTCAGCTTCACCGATACGTTGGCGTTCAGATCGCGCTGGTGGATACGGTCGAGCAGCTGCAGGTATTGCCGGCCGGTGTCACGCGCCTCCGTCTCGTTGGCGACGCTCTCGCCAAGCAGGTCGAGCGACGCGGTGATGCCTTTGGCGTTGAGCTCGACCACTGCATCGAGCGCCGTGTCGATGGTCTCACCAGCGACGAACCGCGACGCCATCTTCCGCGCGAAACCCACGTTGCGGATGAAAGAGAACACGCCTTTCTGGCGCGAGAGATAAAGCAGCGAGGTACGAAGCATTCCGTTGGGCTTACCGTGTGGGCAGAGCAGCGCGACTGCCTGAATATAGGCAGGTCAGGGGGCTGTGCCGGTGGACGGGTGAAAGCTAGTGCCCGATTCACTCAATCGACGAAGGAGTGCCGCAGGCTCGAACCGTCCGGGGAACTCCTGGTTCAACTCGTCGAGCTGTCGCACGACCGCCGGCAGCCCGAGTGTGTCGAGGTGACGAAACGGGCCGCCGAGAAACGGGGGAAATCCGATGCCGAAGACCGCGCCGATGTCCCCGTCGCGGGGGGAACGAATGATCCCCTCTTCGAGGCAGCGCACCGCCTCGTTGAGCATTGCAAAGACGGCCCGACGCTGCATCTCCGAGCGCTCGAAGCTCCGCCGGGTGCTGCCGACCGGTGTCAACGAATAGATCGTCTCGTCGATGCCCTGCCGTTTGCCGTCCGTGTCGTAACGGTAAAAACCGCGACGGGACTTCCGCCCAAGCCGTCCACTCGCGACGACGCGCTCGAGCGTCGTTGCGCGCGCCATCCGCGCTCCGAATGCCGCTTCCATGATCGGGCCGGACTTGCCTGCGATATCGAGTCCGACTTCATCGAGCAGCGTGAACGGGCCCACCGGAAATCCGAACGCAGTCATCGCGTCGTCCACCGCCTCGATGCCCGCACCCTGATCGAGCAGCTTCCCGCTCTCGTTGATGTACGGCGACAGGATGCGATTCACGTAGAAGCCCGGACCGTCGCGCACCACGATCACGGTCTTGCCGATGAGGCGCCCGTACTGCACCACCGTTGCCGTCGTTTCGGCACTCGTCTCCGGCGTCACGATGACTTCGAGCAACGGCATCTTGTGCACCGGCGAAAAGAAATGCATGCCGATGACTCGCTCGGGGTGCGCCGACGCGCGTGCGATGTCGGCAATGGGAATCGTGCTGGTGTTCGATGCGAAGATCGCGTTCGGTGCAACGGCCTCCGTCTCACGAAGCACCGCATGCTTTACGGCGAGATCCTCGAACACGGCCTCGATCACGAGATCGGTATTGGAGAAGCCGCTGTAGTCCGTCGTGCCACCGACGAGCGACATCATGTCGTCCATCGCCGCACGCGTTATCTGCTTTTTCTTCAGCCGTTCACGCAGCACGTCGCGTACGGCGCGCCATCCCGTGTTCACGCGCTCGAGCGACGCGTCCTTCAGTCGAACGAGCGTGCCCGCTTGCACGGCGACGGACGCGATGCCGGCGCCCATGAAGCCTGCGCCCAGAATGCCGGCCTTCCGTACACTGCGTCCCGTCGCGGTTTCGCCGTCGTCGAGCCCCGTGTCCTTCTTGAGTGCAGTCGTCGCGAAAAAGAGGTACACGAGCTGCTTCGTCACGGGGTGCACGGCCAGGTCACCGAAGCGGCTTGCCTCCTCGAGCAGTCCCGCCTCGAATCCATCCGCGTACCCCTTCTGGATGGCGTCGATTGCGAACAGCGGCGCCGGGTACGCTCCCTTGGTCTTCTTGAGCACCGTTTCACGCGCCTGGCGGAAGACCACGCGTCGGCCGAGCGAGTTGTCTTCCAGCAGCGTGGTGGTGGCGTGCTCGCGTACCGTTCCGGGCCGGTCACGCAGCGCCGGTCGCTCGCCGCGTCCGAGCTCCCTGGCGCGGCGTAGCGCGACTTCCCGCAGCACCGCGGGATGCACCAGTTCGTGCACGAGGCCCATCGATAGCGCCCGCTTCGCCCGGATGTTCTTGCCCGTGAGTATCATGTCGAGCGCCGCCTGCAGCCCCACGGTGTGCGGCAGGCGTTGCGTGCCGCCGGCACCAGGAATGAGTCCGAGCTGCACCTCCGGAAACGCGAGGATCGTCTTCGGATGTTCGGTCGCGATCCGATGCGTGCACGCGAGCGCGGTTTCGAGTCCGCCGCCGAGCACCGAGCCGTGCATCGCCGCGATGGTCGGCTTGCGCAGTGATGCGAGCCGGTTGAGCAGCCGCTGCCCGCCACGCGAGAGATCCTCTCCCTGCATCGGTGTGGCCACCTGCGACAGCTCCGCGATGTCCGCGCCGGCGATCCACGAATCACGCTTCGCACTCAGCAACACCAGCGCCGTGATCTCGCTGTCGCCGTCTACCATGTCGAATATTCGATCGAACACTGGCGCAATGCGCGTGTTGAGCGTGTTGACCGGTGATCCTGGCTGATCGTACATCACGATCGCGATGCCATCGGCCACGTCCACCGTGATGCCGGTCGCCGTGTCGTCGATCTCGCGCTTCATGCGCGCTCCACGACCATGGCGTGGCCCATGCCGCCGGCCGCGCACACGGTGAGCATGCCGAACTGCCCGTCACGCCGAACAAGCTCGTTGCAGAGCGTCGTGAGTACGCGCGCACCCGTGGCGCCGAACGGGTGCCCGATGGAAAGCGAGCCTCCCATGACGTTGAGCCGTTCCATGTCGATTTCGCCCGTCGCCGCACCGAATCCGGCGCGCTCGGCCCATGCCTTCGACGCCAGCCCCTGGATGTTGCTCAACACCTGTGCGGCGAAGGCCTCGTGCATCTCGACGAGGTCGATGTCTCCGAGCCCGAGGCCGGCGCGGTGCAGTGCGATCGGCGCCGCCAGCACGGGCGCCTGCAGAAGCTGCTCCGACGGATCGACGGCGGCGTACGCATACGACTTGATGAACGCGAGCGGTGTATATCCGAGCGCAGCTGCTCGTTCTTCCGACATGAGCAGCACGGCGGCCGCGCCATCGGTGAGCGGTGATGCATTGCCGGCCGTCACGGTGCCGTACTGCCGGTCGAACACCGGCTTGAGCGCAGCGAGCTGTTCGAGCGTGGAATCCGCGCGCACGCCGTTGTCACTCGTGACCAGGCGCTCGAACTTCGGCGGCACTGGCACAGGAACCATCTCCGCACCCAGCCGGCCATCAGCCGTGCCTTTCGCCGCATTCTGGTGCGAGCGCAGCGCAAAACGGTCCTGCGCGTCGCGCGAGATATCGTTGAGCTTCGCCATCTTCTCGGCCGACTGCCCCATCGTCTCGCCGGTGCTTGGCTCCGCGATGGCGGGCGTGATCGGTACGAAGTCCTTTGGGCGCACGCGCGCGAGCGTGGCGATGCGCTGCGACATGGATTTCGCCTTGGACGCGGCGACCAGCACATCACTCATGCCACGCGAGTGCAGAATCGGCACCTGTGTCAGCGACTCCGCGCCTCCCGCGATGGCGACGTGCGAGTGGCCCAGCGCGATCTGATCCGCGGCGTCCGTGATGGCCTGGTTGGCGGAGGCACAGGCGCGACTGACCGTGAACGCCTGCAGCGTCTTCGGGAAGTGTGGCAGCAGCGACACTTCGCGCGCGATGTTGGGGGCGACGACCGCTTGCACGACCGTGCCGAAGACGAGGGTGTCAACCGATGCACCGTCCAGTCCCGTGCGCTGCACGAGCTCGGCCACCGCGAGGCGTCCAAGGTCGATGGCGGTGTAGTCCTTGAGCACCGATCCGGAGCGGGCGAACGGGGTGCGAACTCCCGCGACGATCGCCACGCGCCGACCATTTCCAAAGGTAGGCATGCCGCAAGTTAATCGGCGGCTCGGCGACGGCCGTGACGCTCACTGGCCCAACGGGTGCTCGCCGGTCGGTTCACGACCGCTCGACCGTCGGCTCTAGCGCACGGGTTGCCCGGGACTCCATTGTGACCTGTGATGTCGCCCACGTTTCCGCACCCTGATCCTCGCAAGCCCGCCGAGCTTCCCATCGGTACGACGGCGGAGCGTCTCGCCGCACGTGGTCCTGCCGCGGTCGCTTCACGACATGCCGCGCTCGTGATGCTGTCGGCCGAAGCGTACGACGTGATCATCATCGGCGGCGGTATCACGGGTGCAGGCGTCGCGCGCGAGGCGGCGATCGCCGGGTTGCGGGTGGCGCTTCTCGAGCGCGACGACTTCGCGAGTGGCACATCGAGCCGGTCATCGAGGCTCGTGCATGGGGGCGTGCGCTATCTCGAGCACGGACACCTGTCCCTCGTGTTCGAATCGAGCCACGAGCGACGGGTGCTGCTGCAGCTCGCACCGCACCTCGTGCGCCCGCTGTCCTTCACCTGGCCCGTGTACAAGGGCGCGCGCGTGCCGCGGTGGAAGGTGCTCGCGGGCCTGACGTTGTACGATGCGCTCGCCCTTTTCCGAAATGTGCAGCGACACGAGGCGCTGGGCCGCGATGGCGTGCTGGCGCTGGAGCCTGCGCTCGCGCCCGACGGCCTGGTGGGGGGAGCGCGCTACTGGGACGCGGCGACGGACGACAGTCGGCTCACGCTCGCGAGCGCGCTCACTGCGCGTGAGGCAGGCGCCGTAGTGATGAATCATGTGACAGTCGTGGGCGGGATACGCGGCGTTCGCGGCGGTATCGGTGGTGGCGTGCTCGACGCGCACGGTGGAAATCGCCTGACCGGCGTCACGGTGGAAGACCGGCTCACGGGTTCCGCATTCGTCGTGCAAGGGCGCGTCGTCGTGAATGCGACTGGGCCGTGGAGTGATGCGACCGCCGCGCTTACCGGATCACCAGTCCGCGGTAACGGTGTGCTGGGCTCAGCCGGCGCGCACATCGCAGTGCCACGACAGCGCCTCGGCAACAACGACGCGGTCACGCTGGTGTCGCCGCTCGATGGCCGCGTGCTGTTCGTGCTGCCGGCGGGCGCGCACTCGATCATCGGTACGACGGAACGTCCTGCACGCCGCGGGCCCGACGACATCCGCGCGACTCAACAGGAAGTCGACTACCTGTTGCGCACGGTCAACTCGATCTTTCCGTTCGCCAAGCTCGCCTCGGACGACGTGATCTCCGCATGGAGCGGCATCCGGCCACTCGCCGCTGCGCATGCTGGCGGCACGGGACACGCGCGATCGGCCAACTCCGCTTCGCGCGAACATGCGATCGTGCACACCGCGGACGGGCTCGTGAGTGTCACCGGCGGCAAGCTCACGACGTATCGCGCGATGGCGACGGATGTATTGTCGCATGCACTGGAGGAGCTCAAGCGCGCGGGCGGCCCACTCACCGCGCTGCGCGCGACGCAGCCGAGCGAGACGACACCGCTGGTCGGCGGCGATGTGGTGTCACGCGATGCGGTCGTGCAGGATGCGCGGAGCACGGTGCACGATGCCGCGGTGGGCGAGCGGCTGGCACTCGCCTACGGGAGCCGCTGGCGCAATGTGTGGAGCTACGCGCAGCGCGATGTATCGCTCGGCAAGCGGCTCGTGGAGGATCTGCCGTACATCGTGGCGGAGGTGCCGCACGCGGTGGAGCGGGAAATGGCGTGCACGCTTGCCGATGTACTGCTGCGCCGGACGCATGTCGCGTTCGAGACGCGCGATCATGGGCGCGGCGCGGCGCGGAGGATAGCGCCGCTGATGGCGGTGTTGCTGGGGTGGAGCGAGGGGGAGCAGGAGAGGCAGGTGGCGGAGTATGAGGGGGAGGTCGAGCGGGTGTTTTCGGTGGATGGGTAGGGGGCCGTGGACCAGGGCCTACGGCTCACGTCTCTCAACTGTTATCTGTCCGCTATTCAGCTGACGTCTTCTCGCTCAGCGGAGTCGGCTCGAGATCGGCTGCCAGTGGGAGCTGCCCGCACCAGGGACAGCGGCGATACTGAAGCTGCCAGTGGGAGCTTGAGCTGCAGCTGAAGCTGCCAGCAACGACCGAGTTGAATGACAACGGACTCAGTGCGTGCGATTTGATGAGCGGCCGCGTTTTCCATCGCTGGACCGTCGGGCATCTCCCATTTCGGCTGAGGCCGCCGGCGCAGCCGCGGCAACCGATGTCGTGGCTCCGAGCTGCCGCTCCAGCTGCCGCTCCAGCTGCCGCTATCGCTGGCAGCTTCGGTACCGCCGCTGTCGCTGGTGCGGGTAGCTCCCACTGGCAGCCGATCTCGCGCCGATGCCGCCCAGCGAACAGATCTCAGCTGAATAGCCGTCAGATAACAGTTGAGAGACCTGAGCCGTAAGCACCACCGAGCAATCCGCCAGCTCAGAGCTACGGCAGATCCTCGCCCGACCGATCGTGAATCGTCAGCAACTCCACGATGGTCAGCCGCCGCAATCTCGATGGCAGCTTGAGCAGCGTGTTCTCGCCGACCCCCTTCCCTTGCAACGCCTTGCCGATCGGCGACGCCATCGTGACGTGGCCGTCCTTGAGCTCGCCGGCGTCGCCGAACACCAGCTCGTAGGTCTCCCGCTCCTTCGTCTGTTCGTCGACGACCACGACGCGTGAGCCCAGCCCGACCTTGTCCGCCGCGATCTGGGACACGTCGATGTTGGCGAGCTTGGTCACGCGCTGCGTGAGCTGTCCAAGTCGGGCCTGCACGAACTGCTGTCTCTCGAGCGCCGACTTGTACTCGCTGTTTTCCTTGAGATCGCCGAGCTCGACGGCTTTTCGGATCTCGTTCGGCAGCACGACGTTCAGCTCGTAGCTGAGCTTCTCGACTTCGCGTGCCATGCTGGCGATCAATTCTTCGAACATATGCGGCGGCCCCGGGGGGAAAACGGCGAGCGCCCGACCGTTCCGGCCGGGCGCGCAGCGAGCGCTGATCCTTGTAATATGCGCCCTTGGACCCCCGGTTCAACCCTGAAATGGAAAAACTCCGCGTTCGCGTTTGCATCTGCGCTCGAGTGCGCGTATGCGCTGGCCCCGCCCGTTGCGCGTTGAACCGGCCAGTACATTGCACCCGTGGTTGACTGCAACTCGCACGATGACGTCGAGTCCCTGAGGCTGACGTGGTGGCGTAGCCGGCTCGTCGGTTACGCTGTGCATGCGTACGTCGTGCGAGGCGTGCTGATCGATTCCGGCTTCCCGGCGGTTGCGAACGAGATTCTGGATTTCGTGCGCGAGCGGCGCATTCGCGGCGCGATCGTAACCCATGCGCACGAAGACCATGCCGGGAACGCCGAGCGTTTTGCGGCCTCCGGCCTGCCGTTGTGGATGGACACTCGCACACGCCATGCGGTCGAGACGGGCGGGCGCATCGGCTCGTACCGGCATTTTACCTGGGCGGCGATGCCGCGACTGCGAAGCGCCGTGATTCCGTTCAGCGACCCGTCGCTCGAGGCGGTGCACACACCCGGACATTCCGAGGATCATCACGCTGTTTGGGATCATGACACCGCGACGCTGTTCGCCGGCGATCTATATCTGGGCGTGAAGGTTCGCGTGGCGCACCCGCATGAAGATCCGCGCACGCTCGTCACGTCGCTCCGGGCCATGGTCGCGCGACGGCCGCGACGCGTCTTCTGTGCGCATCGCGGTTTCGTCTCCGGCGGTTCCGGCGCGTTGGAGGCGAAGGCGGATTGGACCGAGGCGACGATCTGCGAGATCGAGCGGCTTGCGAGAAGCGGCGCTGCCGAACGCGAGATCCGGGCGCGCACGCTCGGGCCACGCGGCTGGACGCACTGGTTCTCCGCTGGCGACTACTCCCCGGACAATTTCGTGCGCGCGGTGCTGCGCGTGCCGGAACGGAGCATCAACGACCCGCTGCCGCGTGTGCCGCATGCGCCGCATGTGCCGCATGCGCATCGATGACCGCTTGTGCCGCTTCGGCGGGATCGTCCGTCATGAGCACCAGATCGAGATCACCCGGTGAAATCTTGCCCTCACCTTCGACACGTGAACTGAGCCAGCGCACGAGCCCCGCCCAGTAATGCCTGCCGAACAGAATGACCGGAAACTGATAGATCTTGCCAGTCTGGATCAATGTGAGGGCCTCGAACAGTTCATCCAGTGTGCCGAATCCACCGGGGAAAATGATGAACGCATTCGAGTACTTGATGAACATCGTCTTTCGAACGAAGAAGTACCGGAAGTTCACCAGTGTATCGACATACGGATTCGCACCCTGTTCGAACGGCAGTTCGATGTTGCAGCCGACCGAGTGCCCGCCGGCGTCCTTTGCGCCGCGGTTCGCGGCTTCCATGATGCCCGGGCCCGCACCGGTGATGATCGAGAAGCCGGCCTCGGCGAGCAATCTGGACGTCTCGCGTGCTGCCACGTATTGCGGATCGTCGGGACCCGTGCGCGCCGAGCCGAACACGGTGACGCCCTTTGTGATCTGCGCGAGCGCATCGAACCCTTCCACGAATTCCGACGTGATGCGCATGACACGCCACGGGTCGCTCGTGGTAAAGGCGCCAAGATCGTCCGCGTGCGACTGCAGCAGCTTCTCGTCTTCCGTGAGCATTGGCAAGTCACGCAAGTCCTGGTCGACGAGCCGGCGTGGTGCCCGACGCACCGTGCGGGCACCGCTGGACACCATGTCCTGCGCGGCTGGATCGCGGCCCGCCGCGCGATGCCCCTCCTCGGCGCGCTCCATCGCGCCTTCGAGCGCCTGGTGCTCCGCAACCGTGCGACTATCGGGCGAGGCTTTCTTGCCAGTAGCCGTGCGCGGCGACGGACTTTTTGACGAGCTTTTGCGGGTGAGCTTGCGGGTCGGTGCTTTGGGCGGCTTCGCCATGACGGACGGAATAAGGGGATCGTGGCCGGTGTGTCGCTCGGTGTGTCGCGCGGTACGTGGCGTAGTGTACGCATCACGTCACGTCACGCGCCACCGAGACGCCACCCTCCCACTCGGCGCCGATCGAGCCGGGTTCGACATCGTGTGCGTGCTTCAAGTCGCATGAACCTCGAACCGCGCGCGGCGAGAGCGACCACGAGCTTGCCGGCTGAACACCTGCTGCTGCTCGTCGCCGATGGCGTGCGCCCCGATGTGCTGCAGGAAGAGATCGACGCCGGGCAGGTGCCCGCGATCGCCGCGCTTGCACGTGCCGGTGGGATGCATTCCGTGTCATCGTCGTTTCCGTCCGTGACGGGCCCGGCCTACGTCCCGTTCATCATGGGCCGCAATCCGGCAGCGGTCGGCATGCCCGGGCTGCGCTGGTTCGATCGTGGCCGCACACTCCGTTGGGCACCGGGTGCGGCGCGCAGCTATGCCGGCGTCGACATCTGGCACGCGGACGGCGACGTGTCACACGACGCGCCGACGCTGTTCGAGCTCGCGCGGCCGTCGCTGGCGGGCATGAGCATGCTCGGGCGTGGTGCGTCCGTCGCGAACGTTGGTCGGTCCCTGCTTTGGAGCCTCCGCGGTGCCATCGCGCATTTTCGGGGAGACATGCTCGGGTGGCGCACGATCGAGCGCGCCGCGACCGCCGAATTCCTGCGGCGCTTCGAACACGCACGTCCACGCCTGGCGGTACTCGCGCTCACCAGTCCGGACAAGTTCGCGCATGCGTACGGCAGCGGGTCGGATGCAGTACGCGGAGCGATTCGCGACGTCGATGCGGCGATCGCTCGCGCGCAACAGATCGCGCGGGATAGCGACTGGTTCGACCGGCTGCGCGTGTGGATCGTTGGTGACCATGGGCATGCACCGGTGCACGAGCATGACGACCTGGACGGGTGGCTCACGTCGCAGGGGCACCGCGTACTGGCGCACCCGCGGCTGGGCACGCGTGACGCCGACATCGCCCTCATGGTCGGCGGCAACGCGATGGCGCACCTGTATCTGCATCCGGCGGAGCGCCGTCGTCGCTGGTGGCACACGCACGATACGCAATGGGCACAGCTGCACGAGCGCTTGCTTATGCGCGATGCAATCGATCTCGTCGCGGTCGGCATGGACGAGCACACCATGCGCGTCTCGCACAGCGCACGCGGATCCGCTGAAGTACACCGCACGCATACGACGCGTGGTGAACGCTGGGATTACATCGCGAACGGTGGCGATCCGCTGGGTTTCGGCGGTACCCTTCGCGGCCTCGACCACACGGACGCCTGGACAGCGGCGCAGTCGACCCCGTATCCCGACTCGCTCGTGCAGCTCTCCTCGCTCACCGCATCTTCCCGTGCCGGCGACCTCATTCTTTCCGCAGCCCCGGGCTGGGACCTGCGTGGCCGCTACGAGCCCGTCACGCACGTGTCGACGCACGGTGCCCTGCTGCGGGACCAGATGATGGTGCCGCTGATCGTGGACGCTCCTCCGGCGAGGCAACCCATGCGCACAACGGATGTGGTTCCGAGCGCGTTGGCGGCGCTCGGCATCGCCACGACGGCGCAGTTCGACGGGCGCTCATTCGTGTGAATTTTGTTGCGCCGGTCGCTGTCGGGCGGCTGGCGCGGCTCCAAAATTCTCCACAGAGCGGCGGCGCCATTCGTCGATACGGTATCGGTATCTTTACGAGAGTTGCAATCCCGAGTGAATCACTTGTAATATGCGAGAAGCCACCTGAGAATCATTCTCATCTAAACTTTTCGCCGCTCGATGACGCTCCGCAAGCTGTTGTTCTGGACCCATCTCGCCGTCGGCGCCGTCGCCGGACTCGTGATCCTGCTCATGTCGGTTACCGGCGCCCTGCTGACCTACCAGAAGCAGATCACGGCATGGGCGGATCGCGGCTATCGGGTGGAAGTGCCCGCCGGGGGGCAGCGAGCTCCGGTTGCAGCCCTGCTCGCGTCGGCGTCGGCGGCGACTCCGGACGCCAGGCCCACCTCCCTCGTCGTTCGGCAGGACTCTCGCGCACCTGCCTCGATCGCTCTCGGCCGTGGCCGGACCCTGTTCCTCGATCCGTACACTGCTGCAGCGCTGGGTGAGGGTTCGACCCGGGTCCGCACGTTCTTTCGCGTCAACACCGACCTGCACCGCTGGCTGGCCATGAAGGACAAGCCACGGGAGACTGCGCGGCTCGTGACTGGCGTGTCCAATCTCGCCTTCCTCTTCCTCGTGCTGAGCGGGCTCGTGCTCTGGGTTCCGCGACGTTGGACCTGGACGCAGACGCGAGCAGTGCTGCTGCCGCGGCGCGGGCTTCGCGGCAAGGCGCGGGATTACAACTGGCATCACGTATTAGGGCTCTGGTTCGCAATTCCGCTCGTGATGATCGTGGCGTCGGGCGTCGTCATCTCGTTTCCGTGGGCGAGTGCGCTCGTGTACCGCGTCGTTGGGGAGAAACCCCCGACGGCATCACCGGCTGCAGCCGGTGCGGCAGTTGCAACATCCGCAGCGAACGCCCGCGCCACGACGTTGGCGGGCAAGACCACAACACCTGCACCGTTGCTCGCCGGACTCGATGGATCCATCGATGCGCTGCTCGCCCGTGCCACTGCACACACGACAGACTGGCGAACGGTGACGCTGCAGCTGCCGATCAAGAGCGCGGAGAAGGTGTCGTTCGCGATCGACGCCGGTAACGGCGGCCAGCCGCAGCTTCGTCAGACGTTGGTACTGGACGGCGCGACCGCCGCTGTACTGAGCAACGAACGCTTCGCCGATGGGACACGCGGTCGCCAGCTGCGTTCGATCCTGCGCTTCACGCACACCGGCGAAGTGCTAGGCGTGCCCGGCCAGACGGTTGCCGGTCTCGCCTCGCTGGCGGGTGCGATTCTGGTGTGGACTGGACTCGCACTGTCCTTCCGCCGGCTCGCAGCGTGGCTGCGCCGAGGACGCGCAGCAAAGTACGCGGTGGAGTTGACGAACGGCGAGACCTCTGCGGTCGGCGGCGCGGTTCCGCGCGGAGAGTTCGCCTACTCCGAGCGGTTGCGACTGCGTTCGGTGTCGAACCCGTCGGGGTAGCGTTTCCGCAGCTTGTCGATGTTGCGCGTCGCGATGTCGTCCATCGAGAGGCCGAGTGTGGTGGCGAATGCACCGATGTACCAGAGGCAGTCGCCCAGCTCCTTGACGAGTGCATCCTGGTCGAGCGGGGTGGCGTGGAAGAGGTGTTTCTTGATCACCTCGGCCACTTCCCCGGATTCGCCGGTCAGGCCCAGTGCTGCATTGGTGAGTTGCTGTTCGTGCGTGCGGTCGCGGCCAAGTGTGCGCGCGGCGAGCTGCTGGTAGTCGTCGAGAGTCATGCGCGGAAAATAGACGAACGCCACGCTCCGGTGCGGGAGCGTGGCGTTCGTCTGTCGTTCACGTCGTATTTGGATGTTGCGCGTTGCGTCGGGGATGAAGAGTCGTGGCGATCAGAACCCGCTGACGTTCAGGCGGCCGCCGGTAACGGTCTTGCCCGCAAGGGACGGCGTCGCCGTGGTGGAGCCTAGAATCGCAGCCTTGATCGTCGCGGCGCTCGCAGTCGTGTAGCGCGCAGCGTAGAGCGCTGCGGCACCAGTGACGTGCGGCGTGGCCATCGATGTGCCGCTGTAGCTCGCGTAGCCGGAGCCGGTCTGCTTTCCGCCGCGCGACGAAGAGGGCACGGTGGACCAGATGCCGCTGCCGGGCGCGCCGAGGTCGATCGTCGTTGCACCGTAGTTGGAGAACGAGCTCATTGCCCCGGTGCTGGTGATCGACGCGACCGAGATGATGTT
Organism: Gemmatimonas sp.; assembly: GCA_035638935.1. Classification (GTDB taxonomy): domain Bacteria; phylum Gemmatimonadota; class Gemmatimonadetes; order Gemmatimonadales; family Gemmatimonadaceae; genus Gemmatimonas. The sequence continues at coordinate 20,286 of DASQZA010000160.1, forward strand.
CGGGTTGCTGTACTCCCCCGGATAGCACGAGCTCACTTCGCAGTTGTACGTGCTGTTGCCCGCGGCTGCGATGAACAGGATACCGGCGTTGTTGGCGCGACCGATCGCATCCTCGAGTGCCTGCGAGAAGCCGCCACCACCCCAGCTGTTGTTGGTGGCGACGAGCTTGATGCCGTGGCGCGTCTTGAGATCCGTGAAGTAGTCCACAGCCTTGACCGCGTTGGCCGTCGTGCCGCCGTTGCGGCCGAGGAACTTCGCGCTCAGCAGCTTGACCTTCCAGCACACGCCGACGACGCCGGTACCGTTGCCACCCGTACCACCGATAGTGCCGGCAACGTGCGTACCGTGATCATCGTCTGCGCCATCGAACACCGACGCATTGCCGCTCGCGAAATCCCACCCGTACACGTCATCGACGTAGCCGTTGCCGTCGTCATCGGCGTTGTTGCCGGCGATCTCGCCCGGGTTTTTGCCGGCATTGCCGGCGAGATCGGTGTGATCGTACATGTACCCCTCGTCGATGATGCCGACGTACACGTTGCTGCAATCCGTACGGCCACCTGCCCATACCGCTGCAGCACCGCTGCCATACTGATTGGCCGGCGTCGTACCTGCGCCATACATGCCCCAGAGCGATCCATTCGTGTAGTACAAATCGTTGGACGTCGCGTCGGTCGTGTAGATCCAGTTCGGCTCCGCGTACTCCACGTCGGCGAGGCCGCGCATCGCGAGCACTGCGTCCGGTACGTTGCCCGGTACGCTCAGTACGGTCAGCCCTTCCTCATCACCGTTGCGACGCATCGTGCCCGTGATGATCCGTTCCTTCTCCTGCGCATTCGCCGCGCGCATCGCTGCGCCGCGCGAGTTGGCGCTCGCGCCCTTGCGGAAACGCACGATCAGTTCGCCAGGCACGAACTGGGGATCACGCGCTAGGACGGATTGCGCGGAGACAGCAAGGGTCGGATCGGCCGGTTCCACCGGGGAGAGGTTGCTGTCGGCTGAGCATGCAGCCAGAAGGGCAGTCGCGATGAGGGACGACGTGAGCGCGCGCGAACGAATCTTCATTCATGGCTCCGAGGCAGGGTGCACGTCCGGGATGGGACGAACGCTGGTACGAGACGGTGCGCACACTGCAGATCGCTGTCAAGTGAGAGTTCCATGAGTGTGACGCTCCTCACAGTGGCGGCACCCGGTATATTTGGCCAATGGCGTGGCTCCAGCTTTCGCTCCGACTCGCGCTTCGCGCGCTGCTCAACCCTGCCCTCGCAGTCGACCTTCTGCGAGTGGCGTGGCGGTTTCGGCACCGTCATTGGTACCGTCGCGCGCCATTCCTGCCGCTCCCGGCCACGAAGTACGTGCGGTGGCGCATGTACACCGCGTACGGCGATGAGGCCGCGATTCCGCCAGCGGATGATGTGATTGCCTTTGCGCGATGGGTGGGGCGTCAGCCGTAGCATCGTGCAAGCCAACGGGATTGCGGTCGCCGGCGATGCAGGCGCGCTGAGCGAACGTGTGAAGGCCGTCGCGTACGGGCTCGGGTTCGACCTCGCAGGGATTGCCGAGCTCGGGGTGCCGGAGACGCGCGCCGAGTTCGATGCGTGGATTGCCGCCGGCATGCATGCCGAGATGGCGTACCTCGACGGCCCAGGTGCGGAATTGCGTCGCGACGCGCGATTGCCGCACGCGGGCGCCACGCACGCCATCGTGCTCGCGATGAATTACGGTGGAACGCTGCCAAGTGGGCCGATCGCGCGGTATGCGCGCGGCGATGATTATCACGACGTGTTGCGCGAACGACTGCGTGCATTGCACCGGTGGCTCGAGACCGAGACGGGACAGCCGATCAACGCGCGCCCATACGTCGATTCCGGCCCGGTGCTCGAGCGTGACCTTGCGCAGCGCGCGGGGCTCGGATGGTTCGGCAAGAACACGATGCTGATCAACCCGCGCGCGGGTTCGTTCCTGTTTCTCTGCTCGTTGTTCGTGGAGTATCCGCTCGTGCCGGATGTGCCGTTCGAAGCGGATCGTTGTGGCACGTGCACGAGGTGCATGGACGCGTGTCCGACCGATGCGATCACCGGCCCGCGGGTCCTCGATGCGCGGCGATGCATCAGTTATCTCACGATCGAACTCAAGGGCGCGATTCCGGAGGAGTTCCGGGAGGCGATTGGTGGGAATCTTTATGGGTGCGACATCTGTCAAAATGTTTGCCCGTGGAACGTGTCGTTCGCGAGTGCGTTGACGGAGCCGGCGTTTGCAGCGCGTGATGGATTGGATTCGCGTGACGCGCGGGCGCTCGCGCGCGAGTTGCTTGCGATGTCGCAAGGCGAATTCAGTGCGCGCTTCAGGGGTAGCGCGATGAAGCGGGCGAAGCGGCGAGGTCTCGCGCGCAACGCGGCGGTAGTGCTGGGCAATGTGGGCACGACTGATGACGTGCCGCTATTGGACGCCGCGCGCGCACATGATCAACCACTTGTGCGCGAGCATGCCGCGTGGGCGCTCGCGCAGATCCGCCAGCGGGACTGCCTGCGGCCGACGTGACCGCCGTGCCGGCCGCCGCTCAGCGCCCGGCTGGCGGCTCCGCCAGCAGCGCGACAAATCGCGGGTCGCCCCGGAGCGGCGCCCACGTGGGCTCCGCCCGCAGCCACCCCGGCCCCGCCCAGTAGTGCGCCCGCCGCGACTCGGCGAGCCACGCGAGGGCCCGGTCCCGGTCGCCCGCCAAGAGCGCCGTGCGCGCGGCTACGTAGGCGAAGTAGCCGTAGTTCCGCGACTCGCGCCCCTCGGCCGTCGGCGCCTGCAGCGCCAGCCCGCGCGCGGCCTCGGCAAGCGCCCCCGGCCCCCGCCCCGCGTAGGCGAGCGCGAGCCCGCGCAGGACGTGCAGCTGCGGGTCGGCCGGCACCGCGCGGAGCTGCCCGGCGAACGCGCGCGCCGCGCTGTCGCCCCACGCGCGGGCCAGCGCCGCGTCGCTCCGCCAGCCGTACTGCTGGGCGCGCACGAGGGCCATTTGGCCGCTGTCGCTGTCGAAGGCGTCCGGCCCGAGCAGGAGCGGCTCCTCCTGACGCTCGGGCCGGACGCCTTCGACAGCGACAGCGGCCAAATGGCCCTCGTG
>DASQZA010000161.1:0-2126 GCA_035638935.1 Gemmatimonas sp.
TTTTCGGCTGCGTCGTCGTTGCGAATGCCGAGCTGCATCCACACCACCTTGGGCTTCGCTGCCAGAATCTCGTCGACGTGCTTCGCAACGTCGCTCGAGCGGCGAAACAGCAGCACCATGTCGGCCGGCGGATCGATGGTCGCCAGGGAACGGTGCACCGGCTCGCCCAGGGTCTCAGTGACTTCGGCGTGATAGACCGGGACGGGAATGATGCTGAACCCCGACTGCTGCGTGATTTCGGGGACAAAGTAGGCGGGACCACCCGCCGATTCGGTCTTGATGCCGATGACCGCGATGCGGGACACACTGTTCACCACGCGAGCAATACCGGCGCGATCCTCCACGAGCAGGCTGCGCCACTCGTCCGAGTCCGGCATTAGGTTCTCTGCTGTCACTCCCGAATCCTCCCGCTCGCTGTGTCGGAGACATAGATGCGAATCCTCGTGCTCGGCGCTGGGCTGCAAGGCACCGCGTGTGCATTCGATCTCTTGAATAATGCAACCGTCAGCCGCGTCACGTTGGCGGATGTACGCATCGGTACGCTGCCCGAGTTCCTGCAGCCGCACCTGCAGGGTGATGGTGCACGACTGGTGCCGATTACGCTCGACGTGCGTGACGGCAGCGCGGTGCGCGCAGCATTCGCCGACTGTGACGGGGTCTGCAGCGCCATCCCGTACTACTTCAACTTCCCGCTGGCGGGTATAGCCGTCGAGTGCGGCGTGCACTTTTGCGACCTTGGCGGAAACACCGAGATCGTACGCCAGCAGAAGACGCTCGATGCCGCTGCTTGCGCACGCGGAGTGAGCGTGGTGCCGGATACCGGGCTCGCTCCCGGCATGGTGAATGTCATCGCGCAGCATGGCATCGACCAGTTCGACTCCGTCGAGACAGTAAAGCTGTTCGTCGGCGGGCTCCCACAGCAGCCGGAGCCGCCGCTCAATTATCAGATCGCCTACTCGATCGAAGGCATGGTCGACTATTACACGTCGGAGTCGCTGGTCGTACGGGGCGGGCAGCCCGCCGGCGTGAAGGCGCTCTCGGAAATCGAGCCCGTGCACTTCGACGCACCACTCGGCGAACTCGAAGCCTTCCACACGGCAGGTGGCTTGTCCACCATGGTGTACCGCTACCAGGGGCGCATCCCGACGATGGAGTACAAGACACTCCGGTACCCGGGACATGCGCGCATCATGGAATCCATCCGCGACCTCGGCCTGCTCTCGCTGGAGCCGGTCGACGTGAAGGGCCAGCAGGTCGTGCCGCGCGATGTCTTCGTCAAGGTTGCGGGCGAGAAGCTGCACAAGCGCAAGCCCGACCTGGTGGCGCTGCGCGTGGTCGTGAGCGGCATGAAGGACGGGGTGCCTTCCACCCGCGCGTGGCAGGTCGTCGACCGCTACGACGAGACGAATCGCATCACTGCGATGATGCGCACGACGGGATATACACTGTCGATCACGGGGCAGCTGCAGGCGCGTGGCGTGGTGAAACCGGGTGTGCACACGCCGGACGAGTGCATCCCGACCGAGCACTACTTTGCCGAGCTCGCGAAGCGCGGGGTGATGGTACACGAGGTCGACGGATACGTCGTCTGAGGAGCTGCGTACGTCATGCGTACGTCACACGACCGATAGAGTGCAACGGCCGACGGGGCGACCTTGGGGAACACCCCTCAAGGAGACGTCATGCGGTCGCTCACTCTGTCGGTTCATGCCTTCGCGCTGCTTGCTACGATGCTCACGACGCTGGTTGCGAGCGCGTGCACGCCCTACACCGTTCATACCAGCGCGCGGCCCATGGCGAAGGGTGAATCACGCCGGACATCGATGCTCTTCGTGGTGCCCGGCGGTGCGCAGTTCGACAGCGATAGCGAGAGCAACAGCGGCGGGACAGAGAGCGCCGCGATTCCCGGCTTCGACATCGAGCAGCGCTGGGGTCTCGACGAGCGATCGGATGTCGGTTTGCGGATCACGACGATCAGCGGCGCGATCGTGTCGTACAAGCGCCGTCTGGATGGGCCGAGCGACAAGGACGGTGCCGCCACCGCACTGATGCTCGGCGGTGGCTTCGTGAACATGGGACAACACGCACATGTCGAGGCGACACTGATCACGTCGGGGCGCGAGGGC
>DASQZA010000162.1:0-34217 GCA_035638935.1 Gemmatimonas sp.
CACGAAGTCGAACACCTCACCGCGAGGTGTCAGGCCGCGCACGAAGTTCGTACCCGAGCTGTCTTCGCACAGCACGATTCCGCCACGTGGGCTGACACATACGTTGTCCGGATTTTTGAGCACGCCAAGGCTCGGCGACTCGTAGATCATCACCAACTCGCCGCCGTTGGTGCTCGTCGGCGTGTATTTGAAGATCTGGCCTGCATTCGCTTCCCCGCCGCTCGTCGAGTTGAAGTAGATGCCGCCGTCGCCGTACCAGCAGCCCTCGAGTCGCGCAAACTGTGCGCCGCCCAGTGCGAAACCCTGGTTGAAGACAAAGCCCGAGCTGATCGTCGGCGCGTCACTGTTCGGATTCGCAATGGGCACCCACTCCGCCTGCATCACCACGCCCACGGTCTGTCCCCGGCGCGTGTCGTACTTCTCTGCGCCGGTCACGGCGAGCATCTCGAGCTTTCCGCCGGCGGCGAGATTGCCCCGCACGTTCGGAATGTAGCGGTAGAAGCCACTCGGGTTGCGATCTTCCGTCTGGTACACAATGCCAGTGGCCGGATCGACGGCGACGGCTTCGTGCGCGAAGCGGCCCATCTCCTTGAGTGGCACCGGCGTGACCGGACCGTTGGCCGACGCGGGCACCTCGAAGTTGTACCCGTGATTCTGGAGCCAGCCAGCGCCAGTCCCCGCCACCGTTTCCTCGGACGTGATCCACGACCCCCACGGCGTGATGCCACCGGCGCAGTTGACGAACGTACCCGTCAAGCTCGAGAACTGCCGCCTGAGCGTGGCGGCACCGTCGGCGCGCAGCTCGACTTCGAGCGTCGTGGTGCCGGCGGGACCCTTCGCGTCGTATGGGTTGCCAGCGAACGGCTTCGCACTGCCGGCGGTGTCGCGGATCTCGTGGTTGCGCACGAGGCGCACGATGTTGCCGCCCATCGCGAAGGCGCCCATGCCGTCCAGCGCCTGCGGCACGCGAACGCCGTCGTCCATCATGTCGCCGCGCACGCTCAACCGCTCGGCGTGAAACCCGCGCGGAATGGAGATCTCCGGGTACTTCTTGACGGGCTCCAACTTACCATAGCCGCCGCCGATACCGCGGTTCAGGTCCGCGCGTATGCCGTTCGGGTCGAACGGTGCCACCGGGTCCGAGCACGAAACGAGGCCCGTCAGGGACGGCGCGATGAGCGCGGCGCTCGCCATGAGGGAGGACTTGCGGAGGAAACTGCGACGATCAACCTGCGTAGTCATGCGGCGGACTCCCGCGGCCCGCCGACGCGGGCTCACAGTGATGCCTCACACTGCTCCCGACGGAATGTCAGCAGCGACGGCGTGGTGGCGAGCGCGGTGAGCATAGGGCGCGAAAGCAGCCCGGAACACCGCCGCGGACGCATCGCGACTCGTCCGCTACGGCGTCGTTACTTCGTCACGCTCGCCGTGACGTACGCCGTGAGAATTCGTGAGCGGAGACACACGATTGCTGCGCATCGCGCCGTCATTCACCTACGGTCAAAGGGGACCTTCGACGCCTGTGGGAACGCCTCGCGGTGCAGTGGACGGTACGTTTGCGCCCCGCACGGCTTCGTAGAGTTGCATCCCCGCAATCATGCCGAGCATCGGGGCTGCCCAGTACAGCCAATGCGCTGTCCACACGCCGCCGACCACCGCCGGTCCGAGCGTGCGCGCAGGATTGAAGCTGCCGCCGGTGAGCGGGCCGGTCACGAGTGCGCCCGCCAGCACGGTTGCGCCCAGGACAAATGGTGCGATCACCCCTGGGGTGCGTTCGTCCGTCGCGACCGCCATGATCACAAACCCCAGCAGCCCGGTGTAGCCCATCTCGATCACGAACGCGCGCGCCAGCGATACCGAGGGCACGGTTGCGCCGAAGTTGCCGACGCTCCCAAGCAGCCATCCCAGCACGGCGGAGGCGGCGATGGCGCCTACGCACTGCGCGATGATATACGGCAACACATCACGCGTCGGGAATCGCCCGACGGACCAGAACCCGAGGGTCACCGCCGGATTGATATGGGCGCCACCTAGGTGTCCGCTCGCTGCGACGATCAGCGCAACCGCCAGCCCGAACGCGAGCGCGACGCCGCTGTGAGCGAAGGCGCCGGTCTTCGCCGCCACCATGGCCGCGCCCGGCCCGATGGCAACGAGGGCGAATGTCCCGAGGGCTTCGGACATGTAGCATCGCAGGTCGGGGCGGTGCAAATCGGCGTGTTGCGTGTCGGCGCGATGCGTGTTGCCGCGCTGCGACGTCATGCAGAAGCCGCAGCGGGTGCGAGCGCTCCACCGGTGCGCAGGAACCCGACAAAGTCCTCGGGCAGTTCGGCTGCGCGCACGCCGGCAATCGTCGCATCGACGTCGTAAGGCACCCGGACATGCTCGACGATCACACGGTTTCCGGCGAAGTCCACGCGCACGTAGCCGGCGTGCGCATTGCCGTCCTTCGGCCGGCCGACGCTGCCGGTGTTCACGAAGTGAATCCCGTCCACCTCGCGATGCCATGGTTTGTGCGTGTGGCCGAACGCGATGACGTCACCGGCCTTGAGGCCGACGCTTGCCGCCATCTTGAGGCAGAAGTCGTCGGAGCGATCCTCAGTCCAGTAGAGTGTGTTGAGCGTTGGCGTGCCGTGCACCAGCACGAGTCGCGGGCCACTGGCATGTCCGCCCTGCGGCCGCAGGTCGAGCGAGAAGGGCAGACCGCCGAGGTAGCGCTTGTTCGCGGGCGTTACCGTCGCGCGCGTGTACTCGTAGCTGATGTGGGCGAGCTCCTCCTGCCGCACGCTCTCCGACTTGCAGCCGCAGTGCTTGTAATCCGTCGCCACGGTCGAATCGTAGTTGCCGGCGATGCCGGCGATGGCGCGCTCCCGTAGCCGGTCGATTACGGCATTCGGGTTACTCGAGTACCCGACGAGATCACCCAGGTGATAGATCGCGTCTGCGTCCGCGCGCTGGTCGATGTCGGCCAGTACTGCATCGAGCGCTTCGAGATTGGCATGGATGTCGGAGATCAGCGCGTAGCGCATGGTGTGTCAGGCAGGAAGTAGTGTGCGCATCATCGCGGTAGCGGATGCCGGGCACGCGCTCTTGAACTCGAGAGTGTTCGCGATCTCCGCGGGCACCGCTTCGCGCGCGATCGTTTCGAAGCCGAAGCGCGGGAAGTAGTGCTCCGCCGTCATCGTCAGCAGGTACAACGCATTGATGCCACGCGATTCCGCCTCACAGACCACCCGCTTCACGAGCTGATGGCCGAGGCCATGGCGTTGCCAATCCTCTCGCACCGCAACCGATCGCAGCAAGGCGCTGTCGCAGCACATCTCGAGGCCGGCGACGGCCACCAGCTCCGCGCCAGCACCAGGGGCTACCCCCACGACGAATTGCGAGGCGTCCGACGCGAGCAGCTCCGCGACGCCATCGGTCGGCAGTCCCGTCGCAACCAGCAACGCCTGAATTGCCTCGGTATCCTCGACCGACGCAGCGCGAAGCACCGGCGCGGTCGACGGCGTGATGATGGTCATGTGGGCTTGGTGGCACGCACGAACGCCGCCATGATCTTGCCCTCCATCGCTTCGACGTTCGAAGTGTCGATTCCCGACTCGGTGAGGAACTGCAACGCATCTTCGGTCTTGTAGACGCGCGTCGGCTCGATCTCGGTGCCGGTGAACCCCGCCTCGAACAGCAACGAATGAAACTCGGTTTCCTCGAGTGCGCCTGCGACACAGCCCACCCACAGCTCCATGTTGCGCCGCACGTCGGCGGGCATCGCGCCGCGCGTCACCACGTCGCTCACCGCGAACCGGCCGCCTGGCTTGAGCACGCGAAACGCCTCGGCGAGCACACGACGCTTGTCGCCGGACAGGTTGATTACGCAGTTCGAGATGATGACGTCGACCGAGTTGTCGGGCAGTGGGATCGCTTCGATCTGCCCCTTGAGAAACTCCACGTTCTCGACCTTCGCTTCGGCAGCGTTCTGACGTGCGAGTGCGAGCATGTCATCCGTCATGTCGAGGCCAAAAGCCTTGCCCGTGGGCCCGACGCGACGCGCCGAGAGGATGACGTCGATGCCGCCTCCTGAACCGAGGTCGAGGACCACATCACCCGCCTTGAGTTCCGCCAGCGCGGTCGGATTGCCACAGCCGAGGGAGGCGAGTACCGCCGCGGAGGGCAACTCGTCGGTCTCGCCGTTCACATACAGGTTCGAGGTGATTGGATCGACGCTCCCGTTGAACGCGTCGCCACCACAACAGGAGTTGACCGGGCCGCAACAGCTCGCGGCCTCGCTAGTCGCCAGCACCCGGCGTGCGGCGTCGCCATACTTCTCGCGGACGAGCGTGGTGAGTGGAGAATCAGCCGGCATGGGGGTCGCGGTGGTCATGGCAAGCCTCCGAACAAGAAATGTTGATGTGTCGAACATGAATGCGCAAGGAAGCGCGCAACAGGAGCATCAGCCGCAGCAGCGCGCGTTGACGGGAAGACGTCGGCGTCCGCCAGCGCCTGCCGGCCGCATGTCGACGACGAGGTCGTGCACGGTCGCCAGCGCCTCGGGCACGATGGTGTAGTACGACCACCGGCCCTCCTTCCGATCGGTGACCAGACCCGCCTCTCGCAACACCTTCAAGTGAAACGAGAGGCGGGACTGGGCAGCGTCGAGCTCGCCCTGCAGATCGCAGACACAGCGTTCACCGTCCCGCAGCATCTCTACGATACCGAGGCGGGTCTCGTCGGACAGCGCGTGAAAGAGCCGCGCTGCGGTGGTGAGGTCGGGAGTGATGGCTGTAGGCACAGGTGCAGAATACACCAAAAAACGTTGATACGTCAAGACCCTGCCTTGCGATCGTCAACGCGATCGTGACTGCGGCAGGGCCCGCGAGGGGGCCGATGCGCCGGACGTATCGGTGAGGGCGCGCATGAATCGCACGAGCGCACGCTGCTCGGCCCGCGAGAGCCCCAGTGAATCGGCCGGCAGGGTCTGGTTGGGCAACGAGATGCCGATACCCGCACCGCCGCCCCGGTTGTAGAAGTCCACGACTTCCTCGAGCGTGCGATACACACCGTTGTGCATGTATGGCGCGGTGAGCTCCACATTCCGAACGGTGGGTGTCTTGAAGGCATACAGGTGTGGTGCGGCCCGGGTCACCCTGAAGCGGCCAGAGTCGGTGTCGATGCGTGCACCGCGCACAGCGGCTGTTGCCGGCACGCCCAGGACCTCGACTTCGCTCTCCTGATACGTGGGAGGCACCGTCCCATTGAAGAGCGGCGCGAAGTGGCAAGTCGCGCACTTCGCCTTGCCCATGAACAGGTTCAGACCGAGTCGTTCCTCCGGGTCCAGCACGCCCGGTTCACCACGAAGCGCTCGATCCGCGCGCGAGTGCAGTCCCTGAAGTGACCGAAGGTAGGCAGCGACCGCCAGGCGAATGTTACGACCGCTGACGGCACTGTCGACGGCGGAACCTCCAGATGTAGCGTAAGCGCCAGCGAACTGTGCACGGTAGGTCGCATCGCTCCGGAGTCGCTCTGCGGTTCGATCCACACTCCCGTGCATCTCCTCGGCGTTGCTCACGACGGCGGTGACCTGATCCTCGAGATACGTCGTGCGCAAGTCGTAGAATGACCCGACCTGCAACCCCGAGTTGATCAGCGTCGGTGTGTTTCGCATCGTCACATGTCGCGACCGTGCCATCGAGCGTGGCCGTGCATCAGTGTAGGCCCGTGATGCGTCATGGCATGTCGCACAGGACATCCCGTCGTCGCCGGAAAGGCGCTTGTCGGAGAAGAGCCGCTTCCCGAGATCGACCTGCGCCGCAGTGGGCGCTTCGGCTCCGGGAGGCGCAAATGCCTGCGCGTCGAACGCACCGGAATCGAAGAGCGTGACGGCCTCCACCCGGAATGCCCGGCGCTCCTGCGGCACGCTGAACCCCAAGCTGCTTCGTGTGTCGACCAGTGCACGCGAGAGCGGGTTGGCCGCAGTGACGATGAAGTCCAGCCGGTCGAACCGGTCGAAATCCGCTTCTGCTGCGAGCACGGAGTCAGCGACACCGAATGCACGCTCCAGGCCCTGCCACCGGACGCTCGAATCAGCGAACGGCGTGAGCATTTCGAGAACACCCTGTAATGCCGCCCGTGCTTCGGGCAATGAATGCAGCGCGACCGGCGAGTCGAATCCGGTGATGCCAAGCGAGACGACCCGTGCAACTTCGACCTTGGCGGCGTCCCAGAGGCGATCTTCGGTGATGACCTGCCGCGCAGCAGCGGTGCGCAGGCGGGTCACCAGATTGCGCACATTGCGAATCTCGCCCAACGCGTCACGCGCTGCTGCAGCGTCCACGTCGCCGTAGAGCATTTCCTCGACGACCTGCAATCCTTCTGGCAGGAATACTGCCTCGGGGCCCTCTTCGTCGTCCACGCGCGGCAATGCCGGCCCGTTCATCGCACGCGTCGTGCTCGGCTCGTAGTACGCCGAGAGCGCCTCCACCCTCTTGAATGCGAGACGCGCCGCCAGGAATCGATCGCGCGCTTTCGCCGTGCCGTCCGCTGTTGTGGATACTTCGAGCGATTGCACCGCACTGTCCAATCGGTCGAGCTCGACCCCGAGCGAGTCGATGCGTGCGACCCAGCGCGTGCGTGCAGCGGTCGTGACCGTAGTACCAGCCGACTCACTGTCATTGACGGCGGCTACAGGCACGACTGGCGCACCTCGGCAGCTCGACAGCCCCGATGTGCTTAGCGCCAGGGCTGCCCCGAGCACAACGGGCCGTCGCAGGATCGCGACGGCCCGCCCAACGGGACAATTCATTTCCGACAATTACATTACCGGGGGAGTCCCCGGACCAGCACCAGCATGCTCGCCTGATCTTCGGTCGTACGGAGCGTGCCACCATCGACGCCACGGTACTTCGGAGCGTGCCACGAATGCGGCTGCAGTGCGAGGATGAACGTGTTGTTCTGTCCGAGCTCCGTCGACACGTCGATCATCGCACCGAACTCCCAACCGGCCTTGCCCGCCGGACGTGCACCGACGGCGTTGTACAGAGCGGCGTCCGACTGCGTGCGCCGGTGGTCCATCTCGAGCACCGGGCGGAATTCGCGGGTCGCAAGGTTGTACTGGTAGATGTACCCGTCGTGCGTCTCGTCGCCGTACCCGTTGTCGTCTTCCTGGACGTACACGTAGTTCTGCCCGACGTAGATGTTGTCGGGGTTCTGGAACTGTCGTGCCGGACCGGTCCGGTCGTCACCGTCGAGGATGACTTCCAGCGATCCCTGAAGCGGGTTGGCCGCATCGAGTGTGAGCTTGTAGACGCGCCCGTACTTCGTGCGATCGTACGCCGCGTTCACGCCCGTGTTGTTCTGGCCAGTAACCGCGATGTACATCTCGCGACCCGTGCCACCCTTGCGATAGTCGATGTCTTCGACGCGCCCGAACTGGATGCTGCTGAGCGTCCCCGTAGCCTCATTGATTTGCCGGCCGGTGAGCGTCTTGTGGTTCGCGATCTGCTTGAACGTGACAGGGTAGCTCTGACCGACGACCATGTCGCGCTCTCGCGTCACGTTGTTGGTACGCGCCAGCGCGTACAACGAACCGTTGTCGAGGTCGCCCACGGTTGATGACAGGTACATCGCGATCTGCCCGCCATAGGGACCGGACTCGTCGTCGCCGATCATGACCACCGTGCGGCCCGCGTAGGCATTGCTCGGCAGTGGCACGGCATTCTCCGTGTTCCAGCGGCCGAAGCCGGACACGTACTTCGGCGTGTTCGTCGACCCGAAAGGTTCGACCGCCAGGATCTCCGACTCTTCGTTGCTCTCGCCGGCTGTCAGGAACAGCGGGCCAAAGCCATGCTCGGCGCGGGTGACCATCGTCGCTGAACAGAGACGATACTTGCCGGAGGTCGAGGTCACGATGTAGTCGCCGCGCACGGGCTTGAATGTCGCGTCGAAGGTGATGCGCGAGACCGCGAAGTTGTCTTCGTGGTTCACCAGTGCCGTGAATGTCCCGTCAGCGTTCTTTATCAAGCCGGCGCCGTCCGCCGATCCACCGAACACGAACGACGGCGACTGCGGCAGCACATCGTCGCTGCTGATCAGGCTGAAGATCTCGACGCCCGGCACAAGACTCCTGATGAGCGACGGTGTGACCGAGCGGTTGGTCAGGGCGATCGGTGTGACGGTTGGTCCGATGACATCGGTTCCATCAGCGTCGTCGTCGCCGCAGCCGGCAATGGCGATGGACAGAAGCCAACGGAAGCAATATTCGTGGCGCGAAACAATTGGCCCTTCATGTGCAGCATCCTTCGGGTGCGTGACCCGAGCAAGGCGGTGATGTAACACCCGTGCACCGCGTGTAGTCGCATGTGATCCGGGCGGGGTGTACTGGAGCGTTCGGTAACGGCTCGAGCGGAACATCACGGGCAGTGTCGGTACTTTCGCGACTGTTCTGTCACGGCCGTGTATCGGCAACGCGTCGGTTTGGCGACCGACATGCGAGTGCGCGCGGTGAGTAGCAGCTTCCGTGATGCTCACGAATGCACACGATGTGACGACAACGCGGAACGCTGCGCCCGATCTGGTGACGGCCGAGTCCGGAGTGAGTTGTTCGCGCCGGTCCATGCTCATGACGGTTGCGCGAACCGGTGTCGCGATTTGCGCATGGACGTCGCTTGGTGGCTGCGGAACGGCAGATGCGACGAGTCCCGTGCCCGACACGAGGGATGGCGCAGTCCGCGTCACTCCAGACGAAATCCGGTTGACGCTCGCGGGAATCCCCGCCCTGGCGACTGTCGGCGGGGCCTACGTCGTGAGCGCCGCGAACGTCATCGTTCTCCGCCTCGCCGAACGCGACTACCGCGCATTCTCCAATGTGTGCACACATTCCGGCTGTGGAATTTCAATCTTCCGCGAGTCGCGCATGCTCTGCCAATGTCACGGTTCCGAATTCGACACCGAGGGCCGGAACGTCGCGGGGCCCGCACCGACGCCGCTCGCGTCGTTCCGGGTAACGTTGGACCAGGCCCAGGGCGTGCTTGTGGTGGCGCGAGGCGCGAGTTCCTCAGCGTAACACGTGCGCCCCTGCAGGCGCAGCGCCACCAGCGCGAGTGCAACGGCCGACGGCAACGCAACGACCCCCGCTATCTGGGTGTCGTCACGCCGAAGTCGACGCTGCCGACCGACGGTCCCCATGCGAACCGCATGGTTCCGCGGTTCGCGCCGGCCGCCTGCACGGTGATCGTAAACTCCTCCACGGGGCTCGGGGTCGCAGTCATCGTCAGCGGAACACGTCCGACATCGCGCGCTTGGTCGTAGATCGTGCCCCACTGCCCCGACTGGCTGTTGACGATGAGACTCGTGCCGGTGCGCGTATGCTGGATCCACAGCGTATACATCCCGGGAGGCACCGTCACCGCGCCCATGGTGAGTGTGCGCGTCGTGAAGAGATGCGTCGCGTCGTTGGCGCCGGTGCGCCACACCGAATCGAATGGCACGAGCGTGCCGCCCCACACGGTCCTCTCGCGAACCAGTGGCCGCCCGTAGTCCACGAGCACCATCCCGCCTGATCCGAAACCCGCTCGCGCGACGTCGCGGGCCGAGAGCAGGCCGGTCGGCTTCATGGCACGCGCGATCGTGGCCATGTCGACACGGTTCGCCGCGCGAATCGCGACGAGCTTGTTCGTCGTTCCGGCGCCGTCTACCCGCTGCAGGCGATTGCTCGCGTCGAAAAGCAGCACCATCGGATAGGCACCGCCACGCAGGCGCAACGAGTCGCTACCGGCCGCCGTGACGCCAGCGAAGCCGATGTTGCCCGTGAATCCGACGGCCGGTACCGAGTCCATCGCATTGCCCGCGCGCTTGAGTGTCGCGAGGATCTCCGTAGGGCCGTACACGTATGTCGGGAAGTTCACGACGGCACCACGCGCCGCGAATGCTCGGCGCTGCGTGCTGTCCTTCCACGCGACTTCGCGGACGATCGAGTCCCGCGTGATGGCGAACCGCGCACTCAGCGGCGCATTGGGGATCGGTGTGCCGTCCGGCTGCATGCGCGTGATGGTCGCAGCAGTGGGCCGGCCACCCGCGCCGAGCGTCATGTCATAGCTCACGCGTACCACGGCTGCGCCGGCGCGCTGCACCATCTCGCCGGACAGCTTGTTGCCGGTTCGTGTGTACTGCTCGACGGCGAGCGTGTCAGTGCCAAGCTTGTAGACCAGCAACGCGGACTGCGCGGCGAGCGGCGAGGCGAAGCCGGCCACTATGCCGATCGCCGAGATCATGGAACCAGCGGAGAAATGACGCATGCAGAGATGAACTCCTGAACGAGAGAGTGTCGGGCAGTGGTGGTGCACTGACGTGATCATATGCACTACGGCAGCCCCACCGTCCGCCGCAGCGACTCCTTCCACGCATCGCTCGCCACGAACAGCCGTTCCGGAAACTTCCCGCGCTCGCGGATCTGCTGAAAGATCGATGCCTCGGTATAGTTGTTGAGCCCAACACCAGCGAGATACTGCAGCCGCAGGTTGCGGTCAGTGTTGATTTCTGCACCGCTCAGCCACTCCTTGAGATCACTCGCGCTGCCCGCGTAGGTGCCAAAGAGATCGACCGAGGAGTTGAAGCCGGATTCGCCGAGCGACTGGCCCACGCGCTCGAAACCAGCCACCGCGAAGCGCGCTTCCGTCGCCGCGATGTCGATGGTGAGCGGTCCGGCGCTGCCAAGCAGCACGACGTCGTAGCCGCGGCCGTCGACGTTGTTCGCCCAGATCGTGCCGTCGGGAAATGCTTCGAAGAACGTCGCCAGTTCGCTGCGTACCGCGTCGACGGTGCTCTCGTACAAGGGCACCCACTGCGTCACGACGCCGCCGGGCTTGAGGTGGCGCTTCACCGATTCGAAGTACTCGCGCGTATACAGTGACGCGGCACCCTTCACCCACGGGTTGATCGGATCGCTCGTGATCACGTCGAACTGCTCCGCCGACGTGAGCACGAAGCTGCGCGCGTCATCGAAGTAGATCTGCGTGCGCGGGTCGTTCACGACGTTGTTGTTCTCCTTCGTGAACCACGTCGACACGACCTGCGGGATGAGCGGCTCGATCTCGCACACCACGAGTCGCTTCACGCTCGGGTACGGCAGGAACGACCCGGCCGTCACACCGGCGCCGAAACCGACCACCAGCACCGATTCCGGGTTCGGATGCACGAGCGCCGGCAGGTGCGCGAGCATCTTCTGTAGCCGCATGTCCTGCGGGAGGCTCGACGCTTCCACCTTGCCACTCACATGGAACTGTGTGGCATCGTTGCTGAGCAGGCGTGTCACCGCAATCGAGCTGTTCATGCCCTCGCCGACGTAGAGAAACTCGGTGCGGCCGAGCCACGTCACGGCGTAGCGGCCATGCGCGACGAGCCCGCCTGGGAGTTCGGGCATGGTCGCGATGAGAAGCGCGGCAAGGATCGGCGTTAACACGAGTGCGATGCGGCTCTTGCCCCGCGACTCCTCTGACGCGAGCAGTGCCAGCAGCGACGCGACGGCAGCGAGGCCGATCAGCACACGCTGCGCATCACGTGTTCCGAGCCCCGGGATCAGCAGCAGACTGCAGACGATTGCGCCCAGGATGGAGCCAAGCGTGTTTGCGGCGTACACGCGGCCCACGATGCGGGAGGTGTCTTCGCCCGGCCGGGCCACTGCGGCAAGCGCAAACGGGAAGCTTGCTCCCCAGAGAATCGCGGCGGGGAGGATCGCCAGCGTGCAGCGCACCAGATCGAGTTGCAGTGCATACCACGCACTTGGCGCCAGCGACGGATTCACGGGCCAGTTGGGCAGTGCGACCAGGATCACCGCGGCGGCCCATGCCATGGCAAGCATCAGCAGGCCCTGCGACCACGCCAGCGCGCGACGTGGACTCTCGACCGTGCGCGCGATCCAGGCCCCTGACGAGCTGCCGATGCCAAGGCCCGTCAGGAACACCGCCAGAATCATCGAAAACGTGTAGACCGACGCACCGAAAGTCAGCGACAGCAATCGTGTCCACACCACCTGTGCAGCGAGTGCGGTTGCACCGGAAAGTCCGATCGCGACGTGCACGGACCGCACACCCGGATTCGGCAGCGGCGCGGCCGCAGTGCCCTTGGCCGCCACTCCGGCGTTCTCGCCATCCATGATGCGGGCCGGTGTTCCCTTCGCGATTCCCCATGCGACTGTCGCGACGAGCACGTTGAGCGCCGCTGCCACGTATGTTGCGATCGCCTGGTCGTACACACGGAGCAGGTAGAAGCCGGCGAGGACACTGCCGATCACGCCGCCGGCAATGTTGCCACCATAAAAGAACCCGAGCCACGAGATGCCCTGTCTCGACGACTCCACCCAGCGCGCGATCGCAGGCAAAGTGGCGCCCATCAGGATCGTGGGCGGCAGCAGGCACAAGCCCGCAACGACGGCGCGAAGTACGAGGGCAAGCGCACCATGTCCCACCGCCGGCGAGTACAATCGCCCGATGAGCGGAATGGCGAACAGCTCCAGCACTCCAATGATGCCGATCGTGAGCTCCAGCATCGCGTACAGCTGCAGCGGATGCAGGTCTTTCGGTGCCAACCTGGGCAACGCGAGGCTGCCTATACACATGCCGCCCATGAACGTGGCCAGCAGTACACCGAGCGAAATAGCGGACGAGCCAATGACCAGCTCGAGCAGCTGGAACCAGACCACCTCGTAGATCAGGGCACAGGCACCGCTGCCGACGAAGAGCAACAGCAGGAGCGGGAGTATCCGAGGCGAGACAGGTTCAGCGCGATTGGTCATGCGGAGCGGCGTGGAGGCAGGAGTTCAGTCCCGCGCAAACACCACGGGGAATTCCCGCGAGTGCATCGCGGGAATGGCGAACATACCGGCCGTACTCACGAGGGCCAACGGACGCTGCAATACTGCGCCCGTTGCAATCCGCAATCAATTCCTCTCGCGCTCAGCGCTAAGCGGTCACTCCGTCGGGATTTCGTCCCCGTCTCCACCCGACTCCTCGGGGTTGAGCTTCACGATGTCCGCATTCAGCTTGGTCGCGAATCCCACCCAGCCCAGATACGGCAGCATCAGCATCGCGGCCGGACGATCCACCTTGTCTGCTGCCACGGCGTATGCTGCCGCACCGGCGAACAGCACCGCAGAATCGACCAGTGCGAAATCCGGGCGCTTGTGACCAAAGAACAGTCGCGTCCAGAGTCCGTTCGCAACGAGTTGCGCACCCCAGAGCGCGAGTGCGGTGCGCCGCTCCGGTGAGTCCTCGGTACGCCACACGCGCCAGGCCGAGATCGCACTCGCGGTATAGAGCACGCTCCACGCGGCAGGGATGACAGGGTCGGGCGGCTTGTACGACGGCTGGTCCAACCGCTTGTACCAGCCCAGTGTGGAGGGACGAGCCGCCCCTGACCCGGCGGTCGCGAGCGAGACGACGGCGGCAGTTGCGACACCGAAGAGTGCGAGCGAGAGCCACCCCGTTGCGTCGCCGTTGCGCTCGCGTTCGATACGTTGCGATATGGTATTCATGCACTGGAACGAAGCAGCACTCGTGCCACTGCCAGCCCTTCGTCAGGATGTGCAATCGATGCGGCTACCAGGTGAATGGCGTGCGCGCAGCGGCCCCGGCCAGCGTACCGTGCAGCGCCAGCGCTCCCTCGCGCGGAAGGAACGGCATGGTCAACTCACCGGCACCAAGCCCCGCCGTATCGACACTCACTGACGCCATGCCCGTACGCCGGTCGAAGAACGACTGCGTGAACTGTGAAGACTGGATACGCTCGAAGCGCGCAACCGTGACGACACGGTGCAGCCACCCACGGCGGAACGCGATACGGTCACCGAGCCTCGCGTAGCCGAGATGCAATGTGTGACCACGCGCGCGCAGTACGCCCCGCGCAACGAGTATGATGGCGAGTGCGATCGCCCATGGGCCTGCGAAGTATGCGGCGCCTGCGGTGAACAGCACGATCCATACGGCAGAGGCGCGCATCATGCGCGCGGCGGCGCGTGGGTGAGCCGGCTGCCATTCCGCGTCGGCGAGCGCGAGCGACGGGTCGAGCTGTGCGAGTAGCGCCGGTAGCGCATCGGCATGAATGATCGGCGCGAGCCACTCGCGCTCCGTCGACTTCCCATCGGCGCCGCTCGCACCACCACCGGCCGTGGTCACGCGAAGTGCGGCGCGGTTCCAGCGCCGGTGCAGGACCCGCTGGTGCACGGCGATGGTCTGGATGCGCCGGACCGGAATGGTCGCGGTCACCCGCGTGAACAGTCCATACTCGGCGCGTAAGTCATCGCCGTGCCGCGTGAGCGTATAGTCATGCAGTCGCACAAGCGCCCACACGGTGGAGAGTACTCGCACGAACAGCAGTACAACTAATATGAGCACGCCGACCCCGAGCACCGCTGCGCCCGCATTTTCGTCGAGCCCCGTGCGCCAACCTTCTGATACCCAGTCGGGCAGCCGGCTCTCGAGGCGGCGCAGCACGAGCTTCTCCAGAAAGTCGATCTGGGTAACCGCGCCGAGCGCTGCCGCGACGAGGGCCATGCCGCGATTCTCGATCAGGCCAGCGAGCAACAGCTCACGTGGCGCGAGATGAAGCAACCTGATGGGCGGTGCGGCGACCGGAACGTGGGCAGCGACAGGGATGCTGGCGTCGACGCGCGGCGCGGCTTCGACGTCATGCACTTCTCCGTCAATCAAGGCTTCTGCGCGCGTTTCGCTGGCAGTCTCCACCCGACCAACGATGACGCGTTCGCGCATCTCCGCGAGCGCGTCGAGCGGCAGCACATTCATCGTCGCTTCCGGCTCCTTGCCCGACCCGGTCTGCACCTGCACCCGGGCGACGCCGAAGAAACGATGCGCGACATTCTGCACGGCATCGATGTTCTGGATGCGGTTGTAGGGAATGTGGCGCTCGTTGCGGAACACGAGACCGGTGCGCACGACGAGGTCGTGTTCGTCGTACCGGTAGCGATAGCCGAGGTAGCTCCAGATGGCGCGCAGCAACGAGATCACGAACAGCACCGCGGCGAACATCGCGAGCCGCCGAGTGCCGGAGACCACGCCGCCCACGATCAAGGGAAAGACCAGCTCGCGCAGCCGGTTTACACCGATGAAGAGCAGGCTGGCGACGTGCAGCCGGCGTTCGTCAGGTCCGGACGACACGATCCCGTGGCAGGAGCAGGTCGCGGATCACGATGGCGCGCTCGTGTTCGATGCCGGGCAGCGGTACGACGGTGTGGCTGACGCCGGCGGTGTAGATCAGCAGCGTCCCCAACCCGTGGCGTCGCTCGAGTGGCCCCTGCGAGACGTCGGTGTGCTGCACGCGGGAGCGCGGCACGCTGATGATGCTGCGAAACATGATGCCACGCCGGATCTCGATGCCGTCGTCGTCGACGCGGAACGAGGCATGTGCATACAGTCGGCGCGGCCGGTACTGGTTCCACCAGATGTGCAGCAATGACAGCACCGCAGCGAGCACGATCAACGGTGTGTCGAAACGCTCTGGCAGCTTCGAAAACCGCACGGCGACGGCCACGGCTGTACCCAGGATGCCCGTCACGAACAGTGACGCGAGTGCACCCCCCTGGCGCTCCAGCGTCAGGTAGCGCGGATCATGTTTCTCCCATGTGGGTTCATCCACAATCATTATCCATGCCCGCAACCTATTGACGCGTTACCTTCCAATGCCACCCGAGGTCTCCCCGTCAAGCACGTCCTGTCTCTCGCCCTGCTCCGGTGTCACCGAGCCCGCCCATGGGGTCTACCCACCCGGATTTCGAGGATCGATTCTTCGAGATCTCGATCGATCTGCTCTGCTTCCTCGATTTCAACGGGCATTTCAAGCGGCTCAACCCGGCCTGGGAGCGCACACTCGGTTTCACGATCGATGAACTGAAGGCGCGCCCGTTCATCGAGTTCGTGCATCCGGACGATCGCGAGCGCACCCTCGCCCAGAACGGCCGTGTGCGGGCCGGCGGGCAAGCGCTTGGCTTCGAAAACCGCTACCTCTGCCGCGACGGGTCATACCGCTGGTTTCGCTGGAACGCGGCACCCGATATCGGCCAGCGCGTCATCTACTCCGTCGCGCGCGACATCACGGACGCCAAGCGTGCGGAAGAGGAGCGTGAGCAGCTCGTTATGGAGTTGCAGGCCGCCTTGGCGGAAGTGCGCACGCTGCAGACGATCCTGCCGATCTGCTCGTACTGCCGCAAGATCCGCAGCGACGAGAACTATTGGCTGACCGTCGAGGCGTATGTCGCGGCGCATACGAATTCGCAGTTCAGCCACGGGATCTGTCCGAGCTGCTACGATGTCGAGCTGCAGACGGAACTGCGGGCCGATTTGCATTCGCAATTGCAGGCGACGCTGGAACCTTCGCTGCATCGCGACACCGAATGACAAGCTGCGCTTGCGCTGGGCTGGCCGAGCCTGCCGATCAAGGGTAGCCGTCGAAGGACTCTGTACCTGCGAGACAGCTACGACGCGCTGTGCCCGATCTCGTCCGGCACGCTCGCGGCCGGCGTGCGATGCTGGGACACCGCCCACGCGGCCTGCGGGTCGTCCATCCCCAGTTGACGAATGCCGCCCGGAAATCGCGCCTGCAGCAGCTGATATTGCGCCTGCTTGGCCTGATCGGGGTGCGACCAGTCGTGGATGTAGTACACGGCATTGATGCGCGCCTGCAGCAACTCCTTGGTGCAACCGAAGCACGGGCGCATCGTCGAGTACATCACGCCACCCTCGACCGCGATGCCGAAGCGCGCCGACGCCAGCAGCGCATTCTGCTCGGCGTGCACGCAGATGCAGAGGTCGTACCCCGTGCCTGATGGGTATTCCGCGCGATTCGCGCAGCGGTGACAGCCACCTGCCGAACAGTTGGTCATGTTCTCGGGCGTGCCGTTGTAGCCCGTCGCCACGATGTGCCGGTCGACCACGATCACGGCGCCAACGCGATTGCCCAGACAATCGGCACGCGCTCGCACCGCCATCGCGATGCCCATGAAATAACTGTCCGAGTCCGGACGTGCGTGCAGCGTCACGGCGCGGGGCGTCGGTACAGCCCGACGAGCACGCCTTTTCCGCGCACGTGCGTGGCCATCGCGCTCATCACGGCAGCACGCGTTGCCGCCGCACTCATCCCGGTCGCGGCCACGTTGATCGGCCCATCGAGCGCATAGAGCTCGAAGATGTAATGATGCGCGGGCCCCGTGGCCGGTGCTGCCGGGCCTCGGTAGTATGGGCCCGTGGGGCTCATCTGGCGCACACCGCCCTCGACCTGCGCGCCCTGCATCATGCCTTCAGCCAGCGACGTCGCAGTGCCGGGAATATTCCACACGAGCCAGTGCAGCGTGTCGTCGGTACCATTGCCGGTCGCCGCATCGGCATCGTGCACGATCAGCACGAAGCTCCGGGTCGAGTCCGGTACGCCGCTCCACGAGAGTGGCGGTGACACGTCACGGCCCGCCTGCGAGTGCTTCGCGGGAATCGTGGCGCCGTCGGCGAACGCGGTACTCGTCAGGGTCATGACACGTGCACCGCCGCGCTGCGCGAGCGCAGTGGCGGGTGCGGCTCCCAGCACGACGCCCAAGGTCAGGGTCAGCGCGATCGTGGTGAACCGGCGCGCGCTCACTTGAACGACGCCGGCTGCTGCTTGCGCCACACATTGTAGCGCGCACGAAGCGTCTTCACGGGATTGAGATTCTCGCCCGCCTTGATCGCATTCGGACCCGGGTGCTCCGGCTGCGCGACCGTGAGATACATCGCGTACTTGCCGTTGTTGTGCGAATCGCCGCTGCTGTCGTTCCGGTCGGCCATCAGGATGTACGCCACGTGCGCCGTCTTGCCCTCACAGGCAATGGCGGGCTTCGAACCGTCAGCCGGAAGCGGCGGGCATTGGCAACGACTGTCGCCCCCGAACGTGTCGGCCGTCTCGAGCGCCGCCATCACACGATCGGTCAACGCGCCGTTGGTGTGCAGGAACGCGCGCACGGCGTTGGGAATCACGTCACCGGGGCGCAGGATGTTGCCCTGGATAGAGTAGTAGATTTGCGTGCCCGGCACCTGCCCCTGCATGTCCTGCGACACGTAGCCGTTGGTGAGCCCCGAATGCCCCGCACCACGCCCCTGCAGGTCGATGATGCCGAACTGCCGCGACTGGAATGCGGGATCGGCCGACAGCATTTCGATGATCCGCGACGGCGCCGTGCCCTTCTTCAATTCGTTGTACACGAGCATCTGGTTTGCGTGCGTGCCATCGACGCTCGCCTGGCACGCTGCCACCCCTTTGCCCGGAACGACGACCGCCTGAATGTTCATCAGGAAGACATCGTTCTGGTTCACGCAGGTGGCCGAGGCGATCACCACGCGGCCGGTCGCCGCATCCACCGCGATCACCGACCAGGTCGCGTGCGCCACACTTGGCGCCAGGGCGAGGAGTACGCCAAGCATTACGGAACGCGGAAGCACGCCACGCAGCGCCGATCGCATCATCGGGCCGCTCGGGTCGATGCGTTCTTCACGACCGTCTTCGCGGCTTTCTTGGTCGCAGACTTCTTCGCTGCGACCTTCTTCGCTGCGACCTTCTTCGTTGCGGGCTTCTTGCCCGAAGACTTCTTCCACGCGTCCGGTCCGACCGACTTCACATACGCCGCGACATGGTCCGCGCTCGGCGTCTGTCGGATGACATCGCGCAACACATTGAGGTCGAGGTCTTCAAGCCGTTTGAAGCGCAGGCACGACTTCCCCATGTCCACCTTCTTCCCGGCCTTCGCAAACCCATCACGGAGTGCGCGCTCCTGATCGCCGTTTGCGTACGCGAACATGAGGTACAGCGACATGTGAGCCTTCTGCGAGGCGAGGCAGATGTAGGGCACGGGCTGTGACGGATCGCAGTGGTAACCCTGCGGGAATACGCGATGCGGAACCACGTAGCCGAGCATCCCGTAGCTCATGGTCTCCTCGATGTCGGAATCGACCGAGTCGAGGATCATCGCCCGCACTGCCTGCATCGCGGCGCGCCGCTCGGGTGGCAACGCGTCCATGTACTGCGCTGCCGTTGTGGCCTTGCTCTGCATGCGGGTCTCCGGGGGAGTGGGTGGTCAGTTCACCGGCTTGATATACACGTAGCTCCACAGGCGCGCGACTTCCTTCTCGTTCACGTACTTGCCGATCTCCTTCCGGAACTGCGCCTCGTTCTTCCAGGGGCGGTATTCCTTGAATTCGCGCACCATGCGCTGGCCCGCGCCGGGAATCGACATGAGGTCGTCGTCTTTCGCACTGTTGAGCTCCACCGGAACGAACACGTACTGCTCCATGCGCGCCAATTCCTTCGCCTTGACGTACTTCCCCATCTCCTTGCGCCAGACGGCGAGCGAGGCGTAGGGCCGATATTCCTTGAACTCGCGCAGCATGCGGGGGCCCATGCCTGGCACGAGCCCTATCTCTGCGTCCGTCGCCTTGTTCAGGTTGATCGGCAGGAACAGCTTCGGGTAGAGCGCCTTGCGCTGTGCGGCCGACATCGACTTGGCGAGTGCCGCATCCAACGCGCCCATCGTGAGATACGGACGGCCGGCGACCAGCGCCGTGGCGAGCGCCGGCGTCATGCCAGGCAAAGCCGCGATCTGTGCTTCCGGAGCAAGGTTGGCGTCGAGTGCGCCAAGCGTCTTGCCGACCTGCGCGCCAACTGGAAGTGCGGCGAACGACAACAGTGCCGCAGCGGCGCATGTCGTTGCAAACAGTCTGGCGAATGTCCATGCGGACGTGGTCATCGAACGCATCTCAGCTCTCCAAAGAATGATTTCCGCCGGTCGCCGGTGTGGCGAGCCGCGGATGCCGGAACGTCCAGATCAGGCCCAGGAGGCCCAACTGGAGCATGGTGCCAGGAGCGAGCAGCGGCAACGCTCCGGTGATTGCCTCACGAAACAGCTCGAGACCATGCATCTCCGGCGTCGTCTCGAGCTCCCACTCCACGTTCACCCGGTAATGCAGCACGATGCCGACGAACGCGCTGACACAGGAGAGGAGCGAGAGATAGCGCACCGCCCGAACGGCAGCGGCACCCCGCGACAGCGCACTCCAGAGCAGCGCCAGCAGCAGCGCCGCACCGAGCGCCAGGGGCGCAAACTGCCAGCGATCGTCGTAGTGCCCGAGCAGCAGCAGCTCCGCCAAAGTGCCACCGAAACCGATGACGAGCACTGCGAGCACGAGCGGCCGCCACCGCTCCGGCGGGCTACTGGTCTCGGATGCAGGTTGCTGCGCTACCCCTGAGGGAGTGGTGGGTCTCATGTCGAGGCGGAAATCTATCGTTGGCCGGCCTCATCGACGCTGCACGCGGCTCCGGAGCATGCGGTCGATTGCGACTGCCACGAGTACACCACCCGCATACGCCACCAGGTCTCGCGGGTCGAAGCCACTGCCGAGGACGAGGTGTCCGAGCGCGCTCGCTCGCAGTCTGTCCAGCCAGGGTGCCCGTATCAGCTGGCTGATTTCCACGAAGTAGCACAGGCCGAGCGAAATGGCAGCGCGGACCATCAGCGATCGTGCCGGAACGATTGCACTGACCCACCACACCATCATGGTCGCCCAGAGCGCGTCGCCGAGGATGTCACGCGGCACTGCGGCGAGCCCGATTCCTCCCCGAAAAACGAGGAGACCGATCGCGACCGTCGCGATCCCACATGCGATGTACGTTCGACGCATCGGGAAGAATCGCACGCTGGCGATGCCACTGGCGATGCCACTGGCGATGCCAGAGGAAACATCCGGCCGAGCGGATCGTAGGATCCCGTATGCCGCAAACCCCCGCTGCTCCTCCCGCGCCGCCACCGCCACCTGGCGTGTCCTTCCTGTCATCCGGTCCGCTCCCGCAGGCGGACATTCCCGGAACGCCGCAAGCGCTGCAGGGGCTGCGCGAGCGACGGGACATACTCCGCGACCAGCTCGAGCAGGCCGCCACCCGGCGTTCCACGCAGGTGGATATGCTCAACCAGGAAGGGGACAACTCGCTGCCGCGGGAGGCGCGCGAGGGTATCCAGCGGCGTATCGACCTCATCGATGAGCGTATCCTGCAGCTCGAGCGCGACCAGGCGCTCACGGAACAGCTCATCAGCAATGCACCGACCGAGGTGCTTGCCGCGTCGGAAGCGCAGACGCGGGCACAGCAGCAGCTGTATCAAAACAATCGGATCGACGAGGACGAAGCAGCCGGCATCGCGTTCTCCACCTTTGGTGCGGGCATCGTGCTCACGCTGCTGATCTCCCGCTTTCGCCGCACTTGGCGGGCTCGGCGTGGCGGTGCGACGACGACTGCTGCAGCGGCGGTGGGGGTGCGCGACGATCCGCGAATCGACCGCCTCACGCAGACCGTCGAGGCGATTGCAGAAGAAGTAGAGCGGATCGGCGAAGGCCAGCGCTTCGTGACGCAGCTGCTGGCGAACCGGCCGGGGTCGGTGCTGCAGGGCGAGCCCGTCGCTGCGGGCGACCAGCGCCGTTAGTGCGCTCGTGACGGTGCCACACGCGCGCATGCCGGGCCGGGACCGCCGGGCGGCCTCGTCATATACTCGACACTGCCGTCGGGTGTGACGCATGCGCGTGCCGACGGTACCGAGGTACAGAGGTACCGGTACTCGGCGACGATCGAGCTCGTGAGAGCGGGGTGTCAGTTGCGGCCGGACAGCCGGGGCCAGAGCGTGTGCAGCGTCATCGATGGGTTTCGTGCGACGAGAATTGGGACGTTGCGCTCCTCCGGTACCATCCACTGCGAGTCGAAGCGCCCGGCTTCCCGGATATCGGTGTAGATCTGCGCGAGTGTGTCTTGAGGCACGCCGAGCGTGACCAGGACACGACCCGGTTTGTCGCCCGGCCCGAAAAACCAGAACGATCCCGTGGGGCTCACTACACGCGGCAACCCGAACTCGGGCCCGTAGAACTCGAGCGCACCGGCCTCACCATAGTTCGCGGCGAGCAGCACGGCGTCGGCCTTCTCGTGCTCGGGTAATTCCTGATACACGTCAGCGACGGCGCGTACCATCTCGCGCCAGCCCAGCATGTCCGCAAAATCTTGCGGCAACGGAAGCTGCTCGCCACGATTTGTCTCTGTGGCCTTCGATATGCCGACCAGCCGCGCATAGCTCGCCAGGGCAGCGGGTGGCAGCACGGGCAACGCAATGGGCGACGCAACGAAGCCGTACAGGGTGACCGCCGCGAGTGCCGCCCCGAGCGAAAGTGCGCGCAGGCGTGGACGCGTGACTCCGTCCAGGCACGCCGCGCCGGCGGCGTAGAGCGCCGGGTAGATCGGACCCACGTAGTAGCCCTTGCCGTGCAGCAGGAGAAGCATGAGGAACGCACCGCAGCACGCGATGCCGATGAGGCGGTAGCGGGTCAGCGTGCCTGCGACCAGCGCTCCGGCACCCACAATCGCGAGCAGTGTGCCCGGCCCGAAGGTGAGTTGCTCGACGATGAAGGCAGCATAGGTCACGCGCTGGAGCTGCTCGCCCTGCAGATCATCCATCTGTGCGCGCACCGGAAAGTCGAGTGCGAATTGCCCGACGATCGATGGCGCCCCGATCACCAGTGCAAGCGCAAGCGCGAGATACGGCCAGCGCGTCGCGAGCCAGCGTCGTTCCGGCGTACATGCCACGGCCACTACGATCGGCACCCCGATGAAGACGATGCTGAATTTCGTGAGCAGCCCGATGCCCAGCGCACCACCAAGCAGCAGCCACCAGTTCGCCCGGCCGGTGCTGATGAGCCGGACGAGTGCATAGAGTGCTACTGTCCACCAGAGCTGATCGAACACGACCGGCTGCAGCATGTTGCCGGCGCGAAGGAACAGCGGCGAGGCCAAGACAGCCAGCGCGGTGATCGCCTGCCCCCAGACACGTGAACCGAACTCGCGCGCGAGAGCCGCCGCGACCAGCACCAGTGCGCCATGCGCGAGGGCCGGAAGCACCCGGATGGCCGTGACCGAATCGCCGAACAGCGCGCGCGTCAGCCTGGCGGCGATCGCGATGAATGGCGGGAAGTCCATCGCCCAGAGACGCAGGTGTTCTCCCATCGCGAGGTACAGCAGCTCGTCGCGGTGCAGGCCGTACGGTCCCAGCGCATTCACCGCGACGTGCACCAACAGCACGAGAGCGAACCCGACCAAGCCGACGGCGGGAAAGCTCGTGCGAGGGGCGTAGGGATGAGAATGGCGCATGCGGGGTATCTTACACCTCCGAACGGTCCTCTCGCCGGCATACACGGGCATTCGCCGGTGTATCGACGAGCAGCACGATGCAAGACGGAGCAATTGGATGTCACGCGCATTTCTGAGAGACGACGCGGAAGGCGAGATGCCCCGCCGCAACTATGGCCTGCCCGATCGGGACGACCCCGAATACGACCGGGTGGCGGCGCGTGCACTGCTGGAGGCGGCACGTGTCGGTGAGACGCAACTCGCCGAACGCGCAACGGGTTACTACTGGGGCGAGCCGGCACTCAAGCCGTACGTGGCCGAGCTGCTGGAGCAGGCGATCGCGAAGGGCGACGATCGACTGGAGACTCTGGCCGAGCGTTTTCTGAAGTAGCACGGTAACGTTCCGCGATGAGCCTTCCCTCACGCATCCTCGCCAGCGCGGTCGCGACCACCGTCGCGGCCGCGCTTTGTTGTAACTTGGCAGGCGCGCAGGTCGCGCGCGTGGCAACAGTGCCATCACGGCAGACCGTGCGCACCACGCTTGATGTCGTCGAAGCATCGGTGGGCGACCTTTCGGCGATGATGGCGAGCGGCCGCGTGACATCCGCGCAACTGGTCGACGCCTATCTCGCCCGAATTGCGGCGTACGATCACGCCGGCCCGTCGCTCAACACGCTCATTCGTATCAATCCGAAAGCGCGCGCGGAAGCAGCAGCGCTCGATGCCGAACGTCGCGCGGGACGAGTCCGTGGGTCGTTGCACGGTATTCCCGTGATCATCAAGGACAATTACGACACGCACGACATGCCCACGAGTGGCGGGTCGCTTGCCTTGGCCAACAGCCAGCCGGCACGCGATGCGTTCGTCGTGAAGCGGCTGCGCGACGCGGGCGCGGTCATTCTGGCGAAGTCCAACATGCACGAACTCGCCGCTGGCATCACCAACATTGGTTCTTTGGGTGGGCAGACGCGCAACCCGTACGACCCGGCACGTTGTCCAGGCGGTTCGAGCGGTGGCACGGGTGCAGCGATTGCGGCCAGCTTCGCAGCCGTGGGGTGGGGCTCCGACACCTGCGGCTCCATTCGCATTCCGAGTGCCTATGGCAGTCTGTTCGGGCTCCGTCCGACACAGGGGATGGTGAGCCGCACCGGCATCATTCCACTCTCGCACACGCAGGACATCGGCGGCCCGCTCGCGCGCACGGCGATGGACCTCGCCGTCGCACTCGATGTGACGGTCGGGATCGACGCGGACGATTCCACGACACGCGTACTCGCGGACCGTCCACTGCCACGCTTCGAAGCTTCGCTCGATCGCAACGCGCTGCGGACGACACGCATCGGAATCTTCCGGCCGTTCTTCCAGGATACCGACGCCGAAATTGCCGATACGGTGCGCGCCGCCGTGGCCGCCATGCGCGCGGCCGGCGCCACCGTCGTCGAGGTCGCGGTACCGGAGTTCGACACGCTGATCGCCAACACTGCAGTGACGAACATGGAGACGAAGTTCGATCTCGCGAACTATCTGCGCACGGTGCCGAACGCGCCGGTGCGTACGCTGCGGGAAATCATCGACGCCGGCCTGTTCGACCGGGCGCTCGAGGCACGTTTCCAAATGATCGATACGGTGAGTGCGCCGACAAGCGAGGCGCACACGCGTGCCCTCTCACGCCGGGTCCTGCTGCGCGCACGAATCGAGCGCATCATGGACAGCCTGTCGCTCGACGTGCTCGCATACCCGACGATCAGGCAGAAGCCGGTGCTCGCGGGAGAGACCCAGACCGGCAGCACTTGCAACCTCGCCGCACAA
Source organism: Gemmatimonas sp. (assembly GCA_035638935.1). Classification (GTDB taxonomy): domain Bacteria; phylum Gemmatimonadota; class Gemmatimonadetes; order Gemmatimonadales; family Gemmatimonadaceae; genus Gemmatimonas. Next base: position 24,979 of record DASQZA010000162.1, read on the forward strand.
TCCGGGTTGCCGGCCATCAGCATCCCCGCCGGATTCTCCGCCGAGGGACATCCGATCGGGCTCGAACTGCTGGGTCGCTCGTTCTCCGACACACGCCTCGTGTCGATTGCGTACGCATTCGAGGCAACGGGCGCGCGTCGCAAGGCACCGTACACGACGCCGGCGCTGGTGAACGGTCGTGTGCCCGCCGCGTGGGGCGGGAACTCATTTGTCGTTCGCGCCGGCTCGTCCCAGGCAACGGCGACCGGGCGATTCACCTTCGACGCGACGTTTGGAGTGCTGCATTGGAACGCCGCGCTCGCGGGCTCCAGACCCGATGATGCAACCGCAGTGGTGCTTCGACGTGTCAATATGAATGGAGCAGCGTCGGGTCCGGCGGGTAGCACACGCGTCGTCGCCCGGTTGCTCGGCCCGGGCATGCGTGCGGCAACGGGCTCGATCCCACTGAACGCAACGGAGCGGCTCGCGCTCCAGGAGGGCCGGTTCCGGTTGGCAGTGTACGGCCGGAACGGCGGAATCCTCGGGTCGGTGGTCACCCGGCCCGCCTCGCCTTCCCGTCGTTGATCAAGCTGCATCCTGCCTCTCTGCTTTTCTCCCGCTCTCCTTTCTCCCGCTCTCCTTCTCTCCCTCCCGTCATGTCCATCAATCGTCGCGACTTCCTTGGCTTGTCCGCCGCCGCAGGCGCGTCGCTAGGCCTCACGCCTCGGCTGCTCGAAGCACTTGCTGACGGACGCTTCATGCAGGGCAGCCTCATCCAGCGGGCGATTCCGTCGACTGGAGAGAAGATCCCCGTCATCGGGCTCGGCAGTTCCGCGACGTTTTCGCAGGTCGCGCGCGCCGAAGATGTGTCGGCGCTCAAGGATGTGCTGAAGACGATGACCGATCGCGGTGCCCGACTGTTCGACACAGCGCCGTCGTACGGTGCGTCGGAGGAAGTCGCGGGCAGAATCGTCAACGAACTGGGCGTCGCGAACAAGATGTTCTGGGCGACCAAGGTGAACGTGGCGCGAGGTGGCCCCGCCGACCCGGCGGCGGCGCGTACGCAGATCGATGCGTCGCTCGCACGCTTCAAACAGCCCAAGATCGACCTGATCCAAGTGCACAACATGGGTGACCCGGCTACCCAGCTGGGTGTGCTGCGCGAGTACAAGAAGGCGGGCAAGGTGCGCTACATCGGTATCACGACGACGAACGATTCGCAGTATGGTGCGCTCGAGACCGTGATGCGCAACGAACCGCTCGATTTCATCGGCATCGACTACGCCGTCGACAACCGCGGCGTCGAAGAGAAGATCCTGCCACTTGCGATCGAGCGTAAAATCGGGGTGCTGGCCTACGCGCCGTTCGGCCGGACGAGCCTGTTCCGTCGCGCCGCTGGCGTACAGGTGCCGGAGTTCGCCAAGGAGTTCGACGCAAGCACGTGGGCGCAGTTCTTCCTCAAGTTCATCGTGTCGCACCCCGCAATCACCGCGGTCACGCCGGCGACCAGCCAGGCGAAGAACATGATCGACAACATCGGTGGCGGCATGGGGCGCCTGCCGACCGAGGCGCAGCGGAAGCAGATGATCGCCCTCGTCGACGGGCTGCCGGCAGCAGGCGGGCGCTAGTCGCCACCGTCACACGATTTTTAGGGCTTCTACGAGGGGAAAACCGCGTAAAACGGGGCACATTTCGGCGACCTTAGCACTTGGTACGGTGTATCTTCGGTATACACTGCAACCGGGTCGCCGATGGACGTACGCGAGAAGCTCGAGATTCTGGCCGATGCTGCCAAGTACGACGCATCGTGTGCAAGCAGTGGGTCGAAGGGGCGGCGGGCAGCTGCCGGCGGCATAGGGTCGACCGAGGGCATGGGGATCTGTCACAGCTACACGCCGGATGGCCGGTGCGTGTCGCTGCTCAAGATCCTCATGACCAACTGGTGCATCTACGACTGCAGCTACTGCATCAACCGCCGGTCGAGTGGCGTGAAGCGGGCGCGGTTCACCCCGCAGGAAGTCGTCTGGCTCACCCTCGAGTTCTACCGTCGCAACTACATCGAGGGGCTCTTCCTCAGTTCGGGCATCATTCGCGGCCCCGACTATACGATGGAGCAGCTCGTGCACGTCGCACGCTCGCTCCGCCGCGATCACGGGTTCGCAGGCTACATCCACCTCAAGCTCATTCCGAACGCCGCGCCCGAGCTGATTGCGGAGGCCGGTCGCTGGGCGGATCGCGTGAGCGTGAATGTCGAGCTGCCGAACCAGGCCGATCTCGATCGGCTCGCGCCCGAGAAGGAGCTCGTGCAGATCCGCAGCGCGATGCACGGCGTGCGCGATCGGATCGATACCGCCAAGGCCGAAGCACGTGATGTTCGTCGCGCCGTACCGGATACGGCCGACAAGTCCGGGTTGCCCCGCTTTGCACCCGCGGGACAAAGCACGCAGCTCGTCGTCGGCGCGACCGACACCGATGATGCGTCCATCCTGACGCTCGCGAGCTCGCTGTACAGCACGGAGCGGTTGCGACGCGTGTACTACTCCGCATTCTCGCCGATTCCCGATGCGTCGCCGGGCCTGCCGCCGGTGGCCGCACCGCTGGTCCGCGAGCACCGGTTGTACCAGGCCGATTGGCTGCTGCGTTTCTACGGATTCTCGGTGGGAGAAATAGCACCGGCCGAAGCACGACAGCTCGATCTCAGCATCGACCCAAAACTCGCGTGGGCGTTGCGTAACCGGGCAGAGTTTCCGGTCGACCTCAATCGCGCCACGCGCGAGGCGTTGCTGCGCGTGCCCGGCCTCGGCGTGCGCAGCGTGGATCGCATCATCGCGTCGCGACGCTGGCGGCTCGTGCGCGTGGAAGACCTCGCTCGGCTTCGCGTTCCGCTGTCGCGGGTGCTGCCCTTCGTCGAAACGGTGGACCACGTGCCGCGTGGTGCCGCGACGCCCGACAACACGGCGCTCCGCGACCTCATCGCGCCGGTGCAGCAGCTCGACATGTTCGCGCTGTCTCGCTCCGCACTGCACGGCGAGGTGTAGCGAGTGCGAGCTAGACGGGGTGGCGAAGTGGCCGTCGCCGAGCTCACCTCTGTGTCGGTTCCCGGTCGCAGCTTCGATGCATGGCGGGGCGTCGCCCGCGATCTGCTCGCGCGCGATGTCCGGCCGGAGCACGTTTCGTGGCGCGACGCGAATGGCGCGCAGACGGACTTGCTCGCCACCGAGAGCAACCCTGCCCGAAGCGGTACGAGAGACCGTTCGAACATCAGCGAACGGTTGCACGAGGCCGGGTCCGACAGTGCGGCTCGACCGCGCACGGTACCGGCTTCGTTCGTGCGCCTTGCCCACTCCGTGCTCTGCCATGCATCACCCGAACGGTGGGACGCGCTCTATCGCATCCTGTTCCGACTCACGCACGGCGAATCGGCATTACTGGAAGTGGCCACCGATCCGGACGTGCATCGTGCGATGATGATGGACCGCGCCATCCGCCGTGAGACGCACAAGATGCATGCATTCGTCCGCTTTCGATCCGTCGGGGAGGCGTATGCGGCGTGGTTCGAGCCAGTGCACCACGTGGTGCAGCGCGCTTCGCCGCTCTTCATGCGGCGGTTCCCGTCGATGCAGTGGTCGATCCTCACGCCGCTCGAGTGCGCGCACTGGGATGGCACGGCGCTCAGCTTCACCGAGGGCGTGACGCGCGATCATGCGCCATCCGAGGACGAGCTCGAGGATCTCTGGCGCAGCTACTACGCGCACATCTTCAATCCGGCGCGCGTCTCGGTGTCTGCGATGCAGGCCGAGATGCCGCGGAAGTACTGGCACAACCTGCCCGAGGCTCGGCTCATTTCCGAGCTCACGCGTGACGCACCCGGACGCGTTGCACGCATGCTTTCGCAGCTCGACGAGCCTGCGGAGCCGATCCCGGCCGACCTGCAATCTCCCGGTGTCGTGGGGGCGGTCCCGGATCGCGGCCGCACGCGAGCAGCGTTGGCGCCGGCACCAGAATCGAACGTGCTCGACGTTCCCGGCGCTTGGGATCCAGTACACGATCCCGGTGCTGCGGCGGCCCGTGCGCGATCGGGTTCCGCTCTTGCAGCCGTTGCCGGCATCGATGCATCGACGGGTGCGCGGGGCGCTTCGGACATCGCCGTTGGTGCGTCGTCATTTTCGGTTCACGAGGTTCCAGTGCTCGTGGGTACGGCGTCCTGGACCGACCCGACGATTCTTGCGCGCGGTGTCTTCTACCCCGATACGGCGTCGACCCCCGAAGCTCGACTCAGGTACTACGCATCGCGGTTCCCGCTCGTGGAAGTGGACGCCACGTATTACGCCATGCCATCGCGTGCGACTGCGGCGGCGTGGGCGTCGCGCTCACCCGATGGCTTCGTCTTCGACATCAAGGCGTTTGCCCTCATGACGGGTCATGCTGCCGAAACGAAGCGGCTGCCGGACTGGTTGCGACGCCAGCTGCCGCCGTCGCTCGCTGGGGCGACGCGTGTGTACGCGAAAGACCTGCCGGTGCCGCTGGTCGATGAGGTCTGGACACGCTTCATGAGTGCACTGGCGCCGCTCCGCGACGCAAACAAGCTGGGCCCCGTGCTGCTGCAGTTTCCGGCGTGGTTCGAGCCGTCGCGCGCCAACGCCGACGTGTTGCGCGCTGCACGCCAACGGCTGGGCGACGCCGCCGCAGCCGTCGAGTTTCGCAATCCAGCGTGGATGACAGGGCGCGTGATGGTACGCACGTGCGCCCTGCTCGAGCAGTTGCGATTCACCTACGTGGTGGTAGACGCACCACCGGGCACCGCGAGTTCGATGCCGCCCGTTGCAGCCGTCACGACACCGGGGCTGGCGATGATGCGCCTGCATGGGCGACGCGTCGACACCTGGGAAGCGCGGAACGACGTTGTCTCGGAGCGTTATCGCTACCTCTACGACGCCGACGAACTCGTGGAGACTGCCGTGCGCGTTCGGGATATCGCAGGGCAGCTGTCGCGCCAGCTATCCAAGTCGCCTGCGAGCTTTCCGGACATCGCGTACGCCACGCAGGGCGTGCACGTCGTGTACAACAACTGTCACGCGAACTACGGTACCACCAACGCCGACGAGATCACGGCGCTGTTGATCGGGTTCGAACAGGATCGCCGGTAGTCTTCACAGCTAGACCACCGGCTGCGGGCGCAGCGCACTTCTGGCCCTGGCGCACGTGGTGCGCCGATGCAATCGGTTAGCGCACCTGAACCCTCGTACCTACCGGGATGTTCTCGTACAACCACGCGAGATCGTCGTCCGCCAGTCGAATGCACCCGTGGGTCGTATCCGAACCGATAGTGCTTTGGTCGTACGTGCCGTGCAACATGTATCCGTTGCCCAAGTCGAGCGCATACTTGCCAAGTTCACCGATGAGATGGCGATTGCGACTGTGGACGGGTGGGATGAACAGCGTCGAATCGAACACGATGTGTTCGTCGACCGGTAGCGGCAGGAACGTGCTGTCACCCTTGCGAATGAGCCCGGCGATCGAATCGCGCACCAGTACACGTGCACCGTCCCGCAATCGCACACCGGCTTTGGGGAGCTGTCGCAGCTTGAGCCTGTGCGTCTCTGCCACCTCGGCGTAGTGCCAATCGGGTGGCAACCAGCGGGGATCGGTTCGTTTCCCCTGCACCCGCAACGTCCCACGTGGTGTCGCGAAGCGCCACTTTCGCCCTCCGTATGCCAGCTCTCGACCCGAAGCAACAGACACTTGCGCTTGTCGCACGGTATCCGGCCCCGCGATGACCCATAACTGTCGTTGCTTGACGGACACCACCACGCGCACGTCGGCAGGCTTGTACCGCACCGACAGCGCCGAGTCCGCAACGGTCGGATTTGCTGTATCGGCGGCCGGCGGCAGTTGGGCAGCGGCAGCGTGTGTCGACGCTACCGCCACCACTGAGGCCAACGCGATCGTTACTGCTGCAACTCTGTTCTTCAAGGGGAGCAATCTCCCGGAATCAGCCGTCCTGAGCAGGCTAGCGGATCTTCACGCCAAGGACGATCGGCACCCACTGCAGCGTGCTACTGCGGCCGTTGCCGAAGAAATCGCGGAACCGCACGTCATCGTCACGGTCGGCGAACACGCTCTCGAGTCGTGACTCGAGAAAGATCGACGACGCACCCACCTGCCAGTCGACGCCTGCACCGAGCTGCGCACCGTACTTGTTGCGCGTCGACTTCACGTTCGATTCGTTGAGCGCGAGCACGTCGTTGCCAAGGAAGCCACCGAGCGCAGAATTGCCACCGAACGACCGGAAGTGATAGATACCGCCGCCGCCGACACCGTAGATCGACACATTGCGAATGAAGCCGACCGGAATCTGCGCCGTCAGGTTGAGCGCACCTGAAAACACCTGCGGATTCGAGTTGGTCAACGTCACCGGTGCGCCTGCGTTGCGGCCGAGGAACGTGCGACCGCTGAACTGGTTGTAGCCGAGGTCGAGCCGAACGCCAAGCAGGCGATTCTCACGGTGCCAGCCGATGGGCACGTTGATGTTGAGCCCACTATTGTAGCCGATGCTCTTGAACTCGCTCGTAGGCGCCGACGTGCCGCCACCCAGGCCGACGTACCATCCGTTGCCACCGAATCGGTATGCCTGCATCCGCTGCTGTTCGCGAAGCACGGCGTCCCGGGCGATCGAATCGACACGCGCAACCGAATCGGCACGCTGGCGCTCGACGGCAGCGATGGAATCTTGCCGCATGCGCTCGACGTTGGCTACCGAGTCGGCACGGGCACGCTCAATGCGCTGCACGTTGGCGACGGAGTCGGCACGCAGCCGCTCGATGTTGGCCACCGAGTCACGTTGACGCTGCATTGCCGCGTCAGTGGAATCACGCCGCATGCGCTCGGACGCACTCAACGTGTCACCCAGCGTTCCGGCGGCCTCACCGGTCTGCCGCTTCTGCACGCGCAGTCGTTGCTGCGACGTCGCGGGCGGCTGTGCTGTCTGCTGCCGCGGTGGCTGAGCCATGGTGCCGCGCGCGCGCGTGCTGTCCTGCATGCGCATGCGGGTCGTGTCGCGTGAACGGCTTGTGTCAGCCTGTGCGTGGCCAACGGTGGGTGAGAGTAACGCCGCCGTACAGGCCGCCGTCAGAATTGATGCAGCGAGTTTCATGGTCTGCTCCTCAGGTCATGGGTCGTCCGCCGTTGATGGTCAACGGTGCAACTGCGTGATTGCAGTAGGGACGAGTTTTGCAAGACGCGTGCAAGGGGAGGGGCAGACGCGGAACGGCAGAGGCGCAACGGCAGAGGCGCAACGGCAGAGGCTGAACTACAGATTCCGAACTGCAGAGGTACGATGGCACCGCGATAAACTGCTGTTGCCATGCATGCTACGGTTGATGCCGCAATGTCACCATGTGCGTCTCGGCCGGGACGTTCCATCGGAACGGCAAACCGCTCATGCCGACGCCGCAGCTGACGAGCAGTGTGCCATGCTGCGGGATGTCATAGCATCCTCGGTGGTACGTTCGGGAGAGCGCGCCGGCCGGAAGTACGATCGGTTTGCCGGACGATGTCGCGAGCTGGCCGCCGTGCGTGTGCCCTGCCAGGGCGAGCACGAACGGTGTGTCGCCGAGATCGAGCATGCCGGAGGGCGCATGCATCAGCACCACCCGCGCGCAGCTGTCGCTGGTCATGTCCGCCGGTAGCTGCGGATCGCCGGATTGATGATCGTCGAGCCCCAGCAGCTCGACACCGTTCCAGGGTGCCGGCAATCGCACCGCGCGATTGGTGAGCATGTGGACCCCAGCACGCTCGAGTGCGGCAGCCACAGTCGAGGCGTTGGTCCAGAGATCGTGGTTGCCGAGCACGGCGAACACGCCCAGTGGCGGTGCGAGCGACGCCAGCCGTGCGCAGACACGATCGACGTACTCGACGCGGAACGACACGAAATCGCCGCCGAGCAGCACGATGTCCGGGTTGGCGGCGGCAAGTGCTCCGATTGCCTGGTCGATCAACCGTGATGGAGTGAGCGGCCCTGCATGAAAGTCACTCGCGAAACCGATGCGAAGTGCAGTCGCGTCACCCAACGAGTGCGCGCTTCGGATCTCCGTCTGTCGCAACAGCACCGGTGCGACAGCACCCATCCGCTCGGCCAACCGTGCCGGCCAATCCGTCGACATCGCAAACGCCTGCGCGCGCTCCCACCACTCTTCGCGTAGCGAGAAACCTCGAACCCGTTTGGCCATGCGTGAATGCTCGGCCCAGGCAACAGTTGGCGCTACCCCGCCGTGTCGGCGCGCCGCGTCGGCGCGGCGCGCAGAGGCGCTGCCGCGGACGCTATCCGCCTCGTTGCGCGAGCAGCGCGATGCGATCGCGCGCAGACACCACGACACCGCCAGCCTCTTCGACAGTCACGGCAAAGACGACGGCGTTGCCAACCCGCAGGCGAGCTGCAATGGGCACGAGCACCTCACCGCCCGAAGGCGGCACGTCGAACACACCGCCATCGACGGGATACTTCTCATTACGTGTCTTGTCGAAGATCCAGAGCTGGTACTGCCATCGCTCACGATCGTTAGGTTGCAGGCCTGCGATGCGCAGGACACCGCGTTGCAGCCGGTCACTCCACACGACGTCACCCGTCGCGCCGTGTGCCACCGAATCCGACGTTGCAGCCCAGCGGATGGGAGTCGCCGTGCTGTCGCCACGGAGCACGCTGGCGCGAAGCTCGGCCGGCGTTGGTCCCACGCCACTACTGGCGACAGTTTGCGGACCGACCGCCCAAAGCAGCATTGCCGCCGCGGCGGCTAGCCACCCCGTCCAGCGCCACATGTCGCGACGCTGCACGACACGAACGGGGTTCGAGACAACACTGTCGCTGGCCGGTGCGAGACGCAGTGCAGCCCGTGCCGGCAGTGAGGCAGACGCGGCTGGCATAGATGGCCGACGCGCCGGCTCGCCGTCGCGTGCCAGCTGGACCATCGCCTCGCCGTCGGCGACGATGCGGGCGACGAGTGCCGCCCGCATACGTTCATCGTTTGGTGGGAGTTCCGCGCTCATGGCGACGGTCAGCTCCGCTGCCGCCCTTTCATCCTTCGACGCATTGCTCATCTCATCCTCGTGATCGTCCATCAACCCTCCCCGGTCAGGCTCGAAGCCGGCTCCAGCAGCGCCCGAGCGCGCTGAATTCCGCGGCGAATGTGCGATTTGACCGTGCCGAGCGGCGTATTCGTGGTGGCGGCGATCTCTTCATGCGTGCGTCCATGCAGCAATGACAG
>DASQZA010000163.1:0-4426 GCA_035638935.1 Gemmatimonas sp.
CGTGAGGCCCGCTGCTCTCGCCTTCTCGATGTTGCTCGTACTGAAGGCAACCGTCGATGCGCCGGTGAACGACCACACCGGCATCTCCCCCCACGAACGGATCTTCTGCGCGGTCAGGAACCGCTCCGGCACCCAGGTGAAGCGCGCATCATTGGCGTAGCACGCCTTGATGCCGTACAGCAGTTCACCGATGCCGCACACCGTCGCCGGCCCGACGGCATTGAAGACACCGCCCGTGCCGCGCTCGCCGAGCCGCACCATCCACTCCGTGAGGTCGCGCACGTCGATCCATTGGGCAGGATCTTCCAGCGTGCCGGGCGCGAGGATTTCGCCACCCTTTTCGATGCGCCACGGCCAGTACGTGAACCGGTCCGTCAGATCGCCGGGACCGACGATGAGTCCCGGGCGCACCACCGTGGCGCCCGCGCCGAATGCTTTGTGCACGAGCATCTCGCAGCGGACCTTCATGGGCCCGTACCCCGCCGGCGGCGTCGACGGCTCGATGGGTGCAGGGGTCTGCAGCGGATCGCTCTCGACCGGGAACGAGCGAGCATAATCCTTGTATGCCGCGGTGCTGCTCACGTACACGTACTGCTTCACGTTTCCGCGCAGCACCGCTGCCGCATTCACGATCCACTTCGGATTGGTCGCGGGCAGGTCGTACACGACATCCCACCTGCGACCCATCAGCGCCGCATGACCTTCGGCGACGTTGCGGTCACCCTGCAGCTTCTCGACCTTCGGAAACAGCCCGGGCTGCGTGCGGCCACGATTGAACAGCGTGACGGTGTGTCCGCGCGACAGTGCATGTTCCACGAGATGCGGCCCGATGTAGCCGGTGCCGCCGAGCACGAGGACCTTCAGCGGCGCACCGCGTTGTTCTGCACCGCTCACTTCATGCCCTGCTTTGCCTTCCACGCTGCGATCACCGCCTTTTCCTTGTCCGGTGCAATCCCCGCACGGAGCTTTTCCTGCTCGGCGGCCGGACGCGTGTGGTACCACTTGAGCGTATCACGCGCGGTGTCGGCGAGCGGGCGGAAGGTGAGACCGGCCGCCCACGCCTTCGAGCAGTCCACGCGCGAGAATCCGGCCGTTGCACCGACGGGCGGCACCCACGTCGGGAGCTCGCTCCAGCCGCGCACTTTCTGTTCGGTGAGGAACTCGTGCGGCACCCACACGAATTTCGCGTCGGTGGTCATCACGGCTTTGATGCCGTACAGCATCTCGCCCATGGTCATCGGATTCTTCGGCCCCGTCGCGTTGAACGTGCCCATCGTCCGCGTTTCCGCGAGACGGATGATCCACTCCGACAGGTCCTTGGCATCGACGATCTGGGTCGGATCTTCCGGTGACGGCGCGAGGACTTCGCCGCCCTTCTCGATGCGCACGGGCCAGTAGGAGAAACGGTCCGACAGGTCCCCGGCACCGACGATCAACCCCGGACGGACGATCGTGACGTCGTTGCCGAATTGGGTCTTCGCTTCCATCTCGCTGCGCACCTTGTTCGACCCGTACTTCGAGGAGTCGTACGGCGCGTCGATATCGGATGGCGGGTTCAGGGGGCCATTCTCGTCGAGCGTCTTCGAGTTGTCGGAGAAGACCGAGATCGTCGAGATGAACATGTAGTGCTTCGTCCGGCCCTTGAGTGCGACGCCGGCGTCACGCACCCACTTCGGGTTCGCCGTCGGGTTGTCGATCACGACGTCCCACTCACCGGACTTCAGTGCATCGTGCCCGCCCGGGAGATTACGGTCTCCCACGAGACGCGGGACCTTCGGGAAGAGCGTGCTGTTCGTCTTGCCGCGGTTGAACAGCGTGACCTTGTGCCCGCGCTCGAGCGCGTACTGCACCTGGTTCGGCCCGATGAAGCCGGTGCCGCCGAGAATCAGGATGCGAAGCGGGGCGACCGCACGCCCGGTGCCTGATACGAGCGCTCCGCTCACGCCGTCGCTCACGCCATTGCTGTCGAATCCATGAGCCAGCGACGGCATGCCGCCGAGCCCGAGTGCACCGCCGAGGACGGCGGACGACTTGAGGAAAGTGCGACGATCGAGCGTCATGTGCGGCACCGGGAGGGGGTACGAGGAGGGAAACTGCTGGTATATCACGAACAATTACGCGCGGCTCGACCGATCGGCTGCATCCGTGGGACGAAAGGCACCGAGTCGGTCACAGGCTCAGGGAATCCGTCGGCCGTCGAGCTGCTGGATGGTTTTCGTGCTCGCGGGCCGGGCCCGTCGCAACCGCGCCGAGACGAGCTCGGCCTCGGTCAGTGCACGCAGGACGTTCTCGCCCGCCAACCCGCGCAACTGCGCGTCCGTCCAGCCCCGCTTCACCAACTCGGCGAACAGGTCCGGATACTTCGACACGTCCTCGAGGCCTTCCACTGTTTCGGTGATGCCGTCGTAGTCACCGCCGATGCCGATGTGCGACGCGCCGGCGATCGACTTGATGTGGTCGAGATGATCCGCGACATCGGAGATCGTGGCCTTGGGTGACGGATTCGCCGTCCGGAACGCGGCGACGGCCTTGAACTGCGCGTCGTTGTCGTTCGGGAATGCGCGCGCCACCGAGTCACGCACGCGCGCCGCCTGCCGCTCGTAGTCGACGACGGCCTGCGAGATGAATCCCGGCACGAACGTCACCATCACGACGCCGCCATTGCGCGGCAACCGCTTGAGAATGGAATCGGGCACGTTGCGCGGCACGTCGGCAACGGCGCGCGCCGAGCTGTGCGAGAAAATCACCGGCGCTTCCGCCACATCGAGCGCGGCACTCATCGTCGCGGGCGATACATGCGACAAGTCGACGAGCATGCCGAGGCGATTCATCTCGCGCACGACTTCACGGCCGAATGGTGTGAGCCCCTTGTGTCGCGCCACGTCGTTCGCGGCGTCGGCCCAGTCGAGCGTCACGTTGTGCGTGAGCGTCATGTAGCGCACGCCCAGATCGTAGTACGCGCGCAATGCACCCAGGGAGTTCTCGATCGCGTGGCCGCCCTCCATGCCGAGCAGCGAGCCGATCTTGCCGTCGCCGAACGCCTTGCGCACATCGGCAGCGGTACCTGACGGCACGAACACATCGGGGTAGCGCGCGATCGCGCGCTTGGCGATGTCGATCTGCTCGAGCTGCACGCGCGCGTAGCCGGAATCGCGCACTTCACCGGGGATGTACACCGACCAGAACTGCCCGCCCACCATGCCCTGGCGCAGACGCGCAATGTCCGTCATGCCGGGCGCCTTGCGACGGAGATCGTACGCGACCACGTCGCGCGGATTCTTCGCATCGTTGCGCATGGCCCACGGGAGGTCGTTGTGCCCGTCGACGAGCGGCGATGCGCGCAGCAGCCGGCGCACGTACACCAGCCGGGTAGCGAGGTCGGCATCGCGGATGCGCACGCTGTCGGCACGCCGTGGTGCGGGGCGCGCCGCCGGGCGGCGCGCGGCGGGCGGACGTGTCGTCGGGGGCTTCGGGGGAGGCGTCTGCGCGACCAGCGAATCCACAACTGCAAGCGAAAGCGCCGCGGTGAACGCAGCGGCGACTACCTGTGCAACAGCGCGAGGACGATGTCCCATGCTCAGACTCCCATCCGTTCGAGATAGTGCGGCAGCATCTTGCGCCACCATGGCCAGTCATGGTTCACGTCATACCCCCACTTCTCGAAGGTGTGCGGAATGCCCTGGCGATCGAGCACATCGTGGAATCGTTCCGTGGCCTCCGGCTTTTCGTAAGCACCCTGGCCCGTCACCAGCGTGATGCTGGTGCGGTCACGCAGCATGCCGAGCGCCTCGCCACCCAGATTCGAGACATACCACATCGGATTGTTGAAGTAGCAATTGTCATCCGAGTAGCCTCTGAGGTATCCACCGGACAGGTCGTAGAAGCCACTCATGCCGATCAGGCCGTTGAACAGGTCCGGCCGGCGGAAGAGCGCGTTCGCGGCGTGAAAGCAGCCGAAGCTCGCACCGGTGGTAATGGCCCGTACCCCGCCATGGCCGACGACATGCCGCATGTACGGCACGACTTCGTCCTCGATGTAGCGCGAGTACAGCGCTTGCCGTCGCCCCTGCTCCGGCACCGGCAGGGTCCGGTCCATCCAGGCGAGTCGGTTGATGCTGTCGATGGAGAAGACGCGAATGCGTCCGGCCATGATGAGCGGCTCGATCGCCTTCACGAGCCAGAAGCGCTCGTTTTCCAGGAAATCTGCGGCAGCGGTGGGGAACAGCAGCACCGGATGACCGGAGTGCCCATACGTGACGATGGGCATCTCGAGACCGAGAGCGGGGCTGCGCCAGCGATCGAGGCGTCGCGGCATTCGGGGATCGACGAACTGAGGGGGCATGCGCGTAAGCTCGCCGGGGGGTGGGGGCGAGGCCAGTGTGGGGCGCGGGTTGTGGGGCGCGGCTCGACGTTGGGTTGTGCGGCT
>DASQZA010000164.1:0-2771 GCA_035638935.1 Gemmatimonas sp.
TCCGGATGCCGCGCATCGTAGGGGTGGTCGAGCGAGACGACGATCTGCTCGCTCGCTGGGTCGAACGTGAGCCCCCCATCGTCCGTCGCGAACCGCGAGACGCGGATCTGGAACCGGTTCTGGGTCTCGGGCCCGCGGTAGCAATAGGGTGCAGCCGCGCCCAGATCCATGCCGACGAAGATCCACGCACGTGATTCGATCAGTTGCGCGGCTCGACAGCGAGCGGACGTCGCGGTGGCTTGCTGAACGGTGCAGATATCGGCAGCGTGTCGGGATGTCAGGACTGCGCCTGAAGGCTCCCTGGTCGGCAAGGAAGCGGAAGACGCCGGACTCCGCCGAGCAACTCCGACCCCGATTGGAAGCGGCTCGACTTGATCTGCGCGCGTTGTATCGAGCGGTCGACCGCATGCGGATCGCTCAGGATCTCCCAGTACAGCTTCGCCGGCTCCAGGAGCTGGATGCCGACTGTGCGGAGGCGTTGTACGTGCTCGACCGGCCACCGGGCGGAATCGACTGGAGCCGGATGATCGGCGACACGCGCGCCTCGCTGCAGCGGTTGCCGGTGGTGCGGGAGGCCTTTCTGGTGACGTTGGATGAGGCGATGCGAGCGGAGGTCGAAGCGCGCGCACGGCAGATACGCGACCTGCTCGCACCCGAAGATGCGTACCTCGAGATCCCTGGCCGCGATCCGGATGCGCCGAGGCCGCGATGACCATGGCGGCGGCGCGACTGACCTTGGGACGGTTGCCCACCGACGAGAGGTTGGCGAGTGCGTGCGAATTGCGCGACCATCTGCATGCACAGACGGCAGCCGTGTCGGCGATGGTCGACGACTGGGCAACGCGGGACGCGCCCGTGTCGTTCAAGGACTTCGAGAAGTCGCTCCGCGAGATCGTGTTCGCGTTCGCGCGCGTCGCGATCATGTTGTTCCTCGCCGTGCGCGAGCAGCGCGTGATGCGCGACCACCCGCCCCAGATCGAATGCAACGGCCGACGGTTTCGCCGCGCGCCTGCGATCGCGCGGAGCCTCGCGACGATGTTCGGCATCGTTCGCTACGCACGGACGTACCTGCGCGAGATCGGCCCCCACGCACGGCACGGCTTTCATCCACTCGATGTCTCGCTCGGACTTTGCGGCGATCGGTTCAGCTGGAACGTCTTCACGATGGCGGCGCGGCTGGCGACCAAGCTCTCGTTCGCGGAGGCGCGCGCGACGCTCTCGTCGTTCGTTCCAGACGCGCCGTCTACCGAAGTGATCGAGCAGACCGTGCTCGGCCTGGGGCGGCACACCGCCGGCTGGTTCGCGCAGGTACCGGCGCCCGAGGGCGACGGCGAGGTACTCGTGATCATGATCGACAGCAAGGGTGCGCCGACCGCGACCGCGTCCGAGCTGTCGCGCCGCCGTGGTAAGCGCCGTCGTCGTCGCACGCCGTTGTCGCCGCGTCATCGCGGCCGACACCGCCGTCGCCGTTGGGACAAGAAGCCGCGGCGCAAGAAGGGCGACAAGTCGAAGAATGCCCGGATGGCGACGATGGTCGTGATGTTCACACTCCGGCGCAACGGCAACAAGCTGCTCGGCCCGATCAACAAGCGCCTGTACGCGTCGTTCGCACCCAAGCGCCACGCCTTCGAGATCGCCCGCCGCGACGCCGCCAAGCGTGGCTTCGGCCCCGGCTCCGACAAGCTCGTCCAGATCGTAACTGACGGAGATCTCGACTTCGACGCGTACGTAACCGAGTACTTCCCGACCGCGATGCACACGATGGACGTGATGCACGTGATCGAAAAGCTGTGGTCTGCGGGCGAGTGTCTCTACCGGGAAGGCACCCAGCCGCTTCGCGAGTGGTTCGACGCTCAGAAAGATCGTCTGTACACCGGCGAGGTAGAGGAGATTATCGCCGAGCTCTGTCAGCGTCGCCACGCGATCCCAGTCACTGGCCCTGGCAACAAGGGGAAGCGCGCCCGCCTATTCACGGTGATCCGCTACCTCGACAAGCGCGTCAGCAAGATGCCCTACGCCAAGTTGATCGCTCTCGAGCTCGAACTCGGCACAGGCGCCGTCGAGGGCGCCGTGAAGAACATCATCGGCAAGCGCTGCGACCACGGCGGCATGCGGTGGATCAGGGAACGCGTCGAAGCGATCGTGCAGCTCCGCTGCATCGAAGCGAACGGCGACTGGGATCGCTTCGCCACCTTCGTTCACGATCGAATGCGATCTGCTGCGCTACGCGATGGAGAGCGACTTCGCCTGCAATCCTCTACACCTGCTGCGTTGCCGGCGCTCTTGGTGGCGGCGTGACATCAGCCGATCTGCACCCTTTTCCATTTGCCGTCGCATCTGAGTCAGCCGCATGACGGGGTCATGCGTCCACCGTTTGCTGCGTCGGCCCGGCTTGGGTTAGCTCCTGCGAACGCATTCGAGCGAGCTAAATCCGGCCCGCTGGGGGGCTGAGCTCGGGTCGACCGGTCGCGAGAAGTGCGGCTTACGAGCCCACCATAACAGCATACTCAATCACGACGCTTGGCATTTGCCCCACTCAGGTCCGGATCTCCGTCGGGTCCCATCGACCGATGGTGTCGTGCCTCGTCGCGGAATTGTCGTGAACAACGCGGGCCCTTGTTCCCGCATGGCGCTCGTTGAGCGCGAGATTCGCGGCCCAACTGAACGAGATTGCTCCCGTTCGTGCACTCCAAAAGAGCCGCACCCGTTCCAAACGGCCGTTCGACGACGACAAGATGGTGGAGTACCGCGAGATGGACGGTTTCCAAATG
>DASQZA010000165.1:0-12351 GCA_035638935.1 Gemmatimonas sp.
GCTGCGCCTCGACCGCTGCCGGCATCGAGAGGGCCACGACCGCCACCAGCATCATGGTCCGGGCCAAAGTCGTCCAACGCAGAGAGATTCCTGAAAGTCCACTGATTCTGGACATTCGTTGAATGAAATCAGAGACAGGACTCGACTCAAGAGCCCGCTTGAATCTGGAGAGAACGATTGATCGGCGGTGTTTCGACCTACGGCGAGTCGATCACCTTGAGCAATTCGATATCGAACACCAGCGTCGACATGCTCGGCACCCGCCCCGGCTTGCCAGCCGCGCCGTAGCCGAGCGCCGGAGGAGCGACGATCAGGCGCCGGCCGCCAGCGCGCATCCCACGGATGCCCTCTTCCCACGCCAGCAATAGCTGGTTCTGGCCGAGCTGCACGCGCAAGGGCATGTCGGCAGCAGTGGAGTCGAGCGTGGTGCCATCCGGCACTCGCGTCCAATATCGAACGAGCACGGTGCTCGTGCTATCGGCAGCCTTGCCTCGGCCCGCTGCGAGCTCGCGGACGTACATGCCGCTGGCGGTGCGGGTCATGGTTGCCAGATCGACGCCGAGCGACGGGGCGAACACTGTGTCGACGACCGCTGCTCGCGCCTTGACGGCTTCGTCCTCGGCACGCTCGGCGGCCGCGGCCGCGATCGCGCTATCGGCGCGATCCTGGGCGGACGGCCCGCACGCGGCCGCGAGGATCGGCAGCAACATGAGTGGGAGAAAGGATGGCAGTTGCATCCCTCAAATAGCGCCTCGGCAGTCCGAACCGCCAGCGGAAGTGTCTCGCCGAGCGTAGCTTCAGTGGTCCCTCCCTCCGTCCCACCGCCAGGCACTTTGCGATGACTGCTCGTCTCTCCCGCGCGTCCACGTTCGCCGTGGGTACGCTCGCGCTGGCTCTCGCCGGCTCGTCTGCCCATGCCCAGCAGGCTCCAGCGGCACCTCGCGCTGCCGCCAGCGCCGCCCGGATGCCCATGATGGCGTCCGTCGATTCCAACCTGTTCCGCGGCATCCAGTATCGCCTCGTTGGTCACTCACGGGGTGGCCGGGCGACGACAGTCACCGGTGTGCCGAGCGAGCCACGCACGTTCTACATGGGCGTCGCCAGCGGCGGCGTCTTCCGTACCACCAATGGCGGTGAGAGCTGGACGCCGATCACCGACGGCAAGATGCCGATCGGGTCGATCGGATCGATTGCGGTCGCCGATGCCGATCCGAAGACGATATACGTCGGCACGGGCTCGGACGGCGTGCGCAGCAACGTCTCCACGGGCCGCGGTGTGTACAAGACGACGGACGCCGGCGCGACGTGGCAGTTCGCCGGTTTATACGACGCTGGCCAGATCGGTGCGCTGCGCATTCACCCCACCAACAGCAACACGGTGTGGGTGGCCGCCTACGGCGACATCTTCAAGAAGAACACCGAGCGCGGCGTCTTCAAGACGACCGACGGTGGCCGCACCTGGAAGAAGACGCTCTACGTGAGCGACTCGAGCGGCGCGATGGACGTCGAGGTGATGCCCGGCAACCCGAGTACGTTGTTCGCCTGGATCTCGCGCATCGAGCGCAAGCCGTGGTCGATCATCAGCGGCTCGCGCGAAGGCGGCTTCTACAAGAGCACCGACGGCGGTGAGACGTGGACGAAGGGTGGCGCCGGTCTCCCGTCCGACTTGATCGGCAAGGGCAACATCGCCGTGACGGCCGCGAACCCGCAGCGCCTGTACCTGCTCGTCGAGGCGCTGCCGGGCGGCGGTCTGTATCGTTCCGACAACGCGGGTACGTCGTGGCAGCTCGTCAACAGCACGCCGGGGCTCATCACGCGTCCGTTCTACTACACGACGCTCGGTGCCGATCCGACGAACGCCGACGTGGTGTACGGCGGCGCGGAGAGTTTCTACAAGAGCACCGATGGCGGCAAGACGGTGGCCGTCATGCGCACGCCGCATGGCGATAATCACGACATCTGGATCAACCCCACCAACGGTCAGACGATGGTGCAGGCGAACGACGGCGGCGCGAACGTGTCGTTCGACGGCGGGCGCACGTGGTCGACGCAGGAGAATCAGCCGACGGCCGAGTTTTACGGCGTGTGGGCCGATAACAAGTTCCCGTACAACTTGTACTCCGCACAGCAGGACAACTCGACGTGGGTGATGAGCAGCATCAGCGATCCGTCCACGAGCATCCTGCGCACTGGTCCCGGCTGCGAGACGGGGCCGATCATCCCGCATCCGACGCAGTCCAACATCATCTACGGCTCCTGCAAGGGGCAGTACCAGGTGATGAACACCGACATCGGCACGTCGAAGAACTACTGGATTGGCGGGCAGTCGCTGTACGGCAACGACGGCGGGGATCTCATCTTCCGCATGCAGCGCGTGTCGCCGATGGCGCTGTCGCCGCACGATCCGAACATCCTGTACTACGGCTCGCAGTATCTGCACCGCACGCGTGACAAGGGCATCACGTGGGAGAAGATGTCGCCGGACCTCACGGCGTTCCCGAAGTGCTGCCAGGGCGGCAGCGGTGAGCCGATCACACGCGACGTCACCGGTGAAGAGTTCTTCAGCACGTTGTATGCAATCACCGAGTCACCACTCGAGCAGGGTGTGATCTGGACGGGTGCGAACGATGGTCCGTTCCACGTCACGCGCGACAACGGCAAGACCTGGACGAACATCACGCCGAAGGATCTCGAGTGGGGCGGACGAGTGGCGTGGATCGAGGCGTCGCCGCACCGCCGTGGCTCCGCGTACTTCGCAGTGTACCGCTACCTGCTCGGCGACTACGCGCCGTACATCTATCGCACCGACGACTACGGCAAGTCGTGGAAGCGGTTGACCGATGGTACGAACGGCATTCCAAAGGATTGGCCGACGCGTGTCGTGCGCGAAGACCCGAGCCGTGAAGGGCTGCTCTATGCCGGCACCGAGTTCGGCATGTTCATCTCGTTCGACAATGGTGCACACTGGCAGTCGTTCCAGCTCAACCTGCCCAACGTGCCGATCAACGAGATCCGGGTGCACAAGAAGGATCTCATCGTGGCGACGCAGGGCCGCGCGAACTGGATCATCGACAACCTGTCGTCGTTGCACCAGATCGGTCAGCAGAGCGCTTCGAACATTCACCTGTACAAGCCGCGTGACGGCTACCGTACGAGCACGGGCGCTGCCTTCCTCGGGCCGCACATCGAGTATTACCTGCCGTCCGCTTCGACGGACACGATCAAGCTCGAGATCCTCGATGCGGCCGGAAAGATCGTGAACACGTACAAGAGTGGGGCGGCTGCAGCACCGGCTGGTGGACGCGGTGGCCGCGGTGGTGGTGATCCGGACGATCCGGATGCCGCGATGATGGACGGCCGTGCGCCGCGCGCTGCTGCGGCTCCTCCGATGAACGTCGTGACGACCAAGGCGGGACTCAATCGTTTCGCGTGGGGCGTGCAGGATGCCGCCGGCATGGGTGCGGCGCCGGGTCGATACCAGGCGCGCCTGACGGTCGCCGGCCGTGCGCAGACGGTGCCGTTCAACGTCCTCATCGACCCGCGTCTCGCGGCCGAAGGCGTCACGAGCGCCGACCTCGCCGAGCAGCACGCGCACAACACGAAGGTGCGTGCGCTGGTGGCGGATGTCGGGTCGGCCGTCACGCGTGTGCGGGCCGGCACGACGCGGCTCAAGGGCGCCACTGGTGCAGCGGCCGACACGCTCAAGCGCGTGGAAGCGATCGCGGAGAAGCTCAACACGCAGCCGATCCGTTATGGCAAGCCGGGATTGCAGGCGCACGTGTCGTATCTCGCCGGCATGACGTCGCGTGGTGACCAGAAGGTCGGCAAGGATGCACTGGCCCGTTACGCGACGCTCAAGAAGGAGTTCGACGCCATCGCGGTGGAGTTGAACCGGATCCTGCCACAGCGTGTGAACCAGTAGTCAGCAGGGTCAGTAGGGAGTGAACGTACTTCGCCGGATTGTCATCGCCGTCGTGTCGCTCGTGCTGCTGCTTGGCGTGGTGTTCGGCGGGGCATGGGCGCTGGCGAGCGAGAACATCGGCAAGCGTCCGTCCGTCGCTGCGGTGCAGGATTCACCGCAGTGGCGCGACGGGCGTTTCCTCAACAAGCTCGCGCGCGTCGATGGGCCGATGTCGGAGACCTTGCGGCAATGGTTCTTCGGCGGAGGCTCCGACTTCGCATCGCCGTCAGGCGCGGTGCCGGTGCAGGGCCGTGTCCGCTCGGACTACGACACGCCTCCCGCGAGTGGCTTGCGCGTGACATGGCTTGGGCACTCGACGACACTCATCGAGATCGGTGGGCGGCGCGTGCTCACCGACCCGATGTTCAGCGAACGCGCGTCGCCGTTCTCATTCGCGGGGCCGAAGCGTTTCTATGCGCCGCCATTGGCAATTGCTGCGCTTCCGCAGATCGATGCGGTGGTGATCTCGCATGACCACTACGACCACCTCGACATGGCCTCCGTGCGTGCGCTCGCTGCGCGCGGCACGAGATTTATCGTGGGCCTGGGCGTCGGTGCGCGAGTGCGCGGCTGGGGTGTACCCTCCGCCCAGGTGACCGAGCTCGATTGGTGGCAGAGCACGACGGTCGGAACGCTGCAGATCACCGCGACGCCATCGCGCCACTTCTCGGGGCGATGGGTCCACGACGCGAACGGGACGCTGTGGGCCGGCTGGGCGCTCGCGTCGCCCGAGCACCGCGTGTATTACAGCGGCGACACTGCGCTGCTCGACGACATGCTCGACATCGGGTCGCGGCTCGGACCGTTCGACCTCGCCATGATCGAGATCGGCGAGTACGACGCGCTATGGTCCGACGTGCACCTCGGTCCCGAGCAGGCGGTGCGCGCAAGCCGGCTCGTGGCTGCCCGGACAATGCTCCCGGTACACTGGGCGACATTCGACCTTGCACTGCATGGATGGACCGAGCCGATCGAGCGAACGCTCGTCGCTGCTGCCACCGAAGGCGTGAAGGTCGCGACGCCTCCACCCGGGGGCATGTTCGAGCCGACGGTGACACTGCCGCGGTCACGTTGGTGGCCCGACGTTCCGTGGAAGGGCGTACAGGACGCACCCGCCTATTCCACCGGCGTCGCGGCGCTGCTTCAACGGACACGACCGACCGTTCCCTGACCTTACATTGTCCCGAATGCACAATGTTCCTGAATCCGTAGTGCCTGCATCCGTGACGTCGCCGAAATCGTTGCGCGCCCTGCTTCGTGAACTCGAGCGCGCGCAGCGCGCGCTTCACCCGGGTGCCTCCAAGCGAAAGCGGATGCGGCGTGCCATCGTGAACTCCACGGAGCGGTTCCTCAGTGATATCGAGGACCTGCCGACGTTTCGTATCACCGACGATGGGGGGAGCGGCCTGCTCGATTCGCCCATCGGGCCCGATGGTATCAGCATCGAGCGCGCGGTCGCACTTCTGGAACACAATGTCGTTCGACCTGGTGCGAACACCGCGTCTGGCGGGCATCTCGCATACATCCCCGGCAGCAGCGTCTATCACGCCTCGTTGGGCGACTACTTCGCCGCAGTCACCAACAAGTACGCCGGCATCTTCTTCTCGGCGCCTGGTGCGGTGCGCATGGAGAACATGTTGCTGCGCTGGACCGCTGATCTCGTCGGCTATCCCGCGACGGCAGGTGGTCATGTGGCATCGGGCGGAAGCATCGCGAATCTCACAGCGATCACCGCAGCGCGCGATGCGGCGGGGCTCAAGGGTGCGGACTACAGCCGAGCCGTCGTGTACCTGACCACACAGGCCCATCATTGCATCGACAAGGCGCTGCGTATCGCCGGGATGGCCGAAACGCGCGTGCACTACGTGGCGATGGATGAACGTTTCCGGATGCGGCCTGACGCATTAAAGGAGGCCATCGATGCCGACCGTCGCTTGGGCTTCAACCCGTGGCTGGTCATCGCATCGGCGGGGACGACGGATACCGGTGCGGTCGACCCACTCGACGCGATCGGTGCGATCGCCCGAGGCGCACGTTGCTGGTATCACGTCGACGCGGCTTACGGCGGCTTCTTCCTGCTCACCGCGTATGGCCGAGAGACCCTGCGCGGTATCGAGATGTCCGATTCGGTCGTGCTCGACCCGCACAAAAGTCTGTTCCTGCCGTATGGCACCGGCATCGTGCTCGTGCGGGATCGCGCCACGTTGCTCGTCACCAATCACTATCAGGCGAGCTACATGCAGGACGCGGTGCGTGACGCGAGCGAAGTGTCGCCCGCCGACGTGTCGCCGGAGCTCACGAAGCACTTTCGCGCGCTGCGCATGTGGCTACCGCTGATCGTCGTCGGCACAACGCCATTCACGGCGGCGCTGGACGAGAAGCTGCTGCTCGCGCGCTACTTCCGGCGGAAGGTCGCAGCGCTGGGATTCAGCGTCGGGCCCGAACCCGATCTGTCGATCGTGACGTACCGGTGGGCGCCGGACGGCGTCCCACTCGAGACCGCGAACGCGATGAACCGCGCGATCCTGGAGGGGTCACAGCGCGACGGACGGGTTTTCCTGTCGTCGACGATGATCGACGGCGTGTACACGTTGCGCCTCGTTGCGCTCTCGTCGCGCACGCACCGTCGCACGATCGACCTGGCGCTCACAGTGCTCGCGGAGCAGGTCGCGGCGCTGTAGTTACGGTGCGCGGTGCGGGTCTGGAACTGCGTGTCAGTTAATTGGCGATTTGGTGCGCGGCGCTGGTCTGGAACTGCCTTACCGCGAATCACGCAAATGCGCCTTCGGCGCAACTGCAAATCCAACCGTGAGGGCGACGGGCCGACGGTGCGTATCGTCCGCATCGTCTCTTCTTTTGTTGAACAGCTCGCGGGGCTCGAGATCGTGCGCGGAGCCCCACCCAAAAAATGGCGATGTGGCCCCGTCGCGATGTGCTTCGAATCCCTCTCGGTTCCATTCGCGGTTGCGCCGAAGGCGCATTTGCGTGATTCGCGGTAAGGTAGTTCCAGACCAGCGCCGCGCACCAAACCACGAAATCGCAGAGAAGCAGTGCCAGCGCGGTCCCAGCCGATCTACTGCGCGATCTTTCCGCGCTGGCGCTGCTCGACGACCGAGATGAACCGCAGCGCGTCGGCCGGCCGGAAGAGAGCCTCGGACCCCGTGTCCTTGCTGCCGAACACCTTCGTGTTGGCACCGCGCACCTCGAAACGCATCTGCCCATTCTCGAAGCGCAGGTTCTCGATCGACTCGACCGGGATACGCACCGAGAAGCCCATGGCGCCCGCCACGGCCTTGCTGACCGTGCGCGCGATCGATGCGCCGATGCCGCCCTTGTCACCTGCCGACGCGTTGATGTCCTGCGCGACCTTCATGCGGAGACTGTCGGAGAGCTGCATGCGCACCGTGTCCCCGATGGCCGCCATCACGAACGCGCCATCGGTGCTCGTGATCATCACGTCCCCTTCGCCTAAAGGAGGCATGCGAAGCGAATCGTCGGGGAACGACACCTTTATCTCGCCCTTCGAGTCGTTGCTGGCGCTCGAGCCGGCACTGTCGCCGGCACCCCCGCCGGCGCTCTCACGGTCGCCCCAGCAGGCGGAGAGGGCGAGGGGAAACACTCCGGAAACAAGGAGAGCAGATAGGCGGCGCATCGGGGCTCCGGGTGGCAGATCAGTCATCGGGCAACTGGCGAAGAACGATGGGCCGCGACGGAGATACCGAGTCGACACCATCTCGTAATGTACGGCTCGTCAGCACGGCATGTCGTGCAACGTCGCGTTCGCCTCATCCAATGGATCGCGCGTTTGCCGCATGAGGTCGCCGTCGCCGCGGTCCTGAACATGCATGAGTGCGGGTGATCTTCCACCTCTCATCCGATTCTCATCCGAGGCCAACACATGGACAACAAGGACAATCTCGATGCCACCGAACAGGCGGCGCGCGATCGGCACGACAGCACCGCGCCAGGATTCGTGTCGCATGAAGGTACGACTGGTGAGACGGTAGCCGGCAGCGTTGGTGGCGCCGCAGTCGGAGCAGCGTGGGGCACGCTGGCGGGACCGCTCGGCACCATCATCGGCGGACTAGCCGGCGCCGTTGGCGGATGGTGGGCAGCACGCTCGGCGACCGAGCAGCACCTGTTCAACAACGACGACGACTCGTTCTACCGCACGCATCATGCGTCGCAAGGCACGGGTTCCGACGCGACATCGGGCACAGGTCGCGCCTCGTACGACGATGTTCGTCCGGCCTACCAGATCGGACACCTCGCCGGCACCAACCCGGACTACAGCTCGCATTCGTTCGACGACGTCGAGCCGCATCTGCGCTCTGCGTACTCGACCGCTGGCCAGAACAATTGGGACGATGTTCGTGGCTATGCTCGGGATGCGTACGCGCGTGGGCGCACGGTCGGCACCGATCGGACGCCGGCTGCTGGTGCACATGCTGCCGGTGGTCTGGCGGCCGCGATGGGAACGAGCGGTACGGCAGGTACCATCGGCACGACCGGTTCGATGACGGATTCCGAGCGTTCGCTGCGCGGGCATGAAGGCGGATTGGTTGATCGCGTGGCCGATGCTGCGGATGATCTGAAGGACCGGGTCGATGGCAACCCGGCAAGCCGTCCGGGTCGCGACTCGACTGACCGACCGACGCGATAACACGCAGCAGTACGGGTAACGCGGCCCCTGCGCGGGAGTACCAGCGGGAGTACCTGTGCGGGGCGCGTCACACGGAACCACGGCGATCGGCGAGCGTACCCGCTCAGGTCGCTGTGGTTTTGCGCGTGCGTGCAGCGACGTAGTGTTCGCCGAGCTTCTACTGAGACCTTTCGAACGACATGATGCGCACCCTGCTGATCCTCGGCATGAGCGTCACGCTCGCGGCCTGCCCAACGAAGTCTGCGGAGAATCCAGGCGCGCTTTTTGGTGATCGGGGCGCGTCCATGGAAGCCACGCCGTTCGGACCGGCGGTTCTGCTCGCCGCTGGCGACATCGCCGACTGCGGCGACGACGGAGACGAGTCATCTGCGATCCTGCTCGATAGTCTGCGCGGCACGGTTGCCGTACTGGGCGACAACGCGTATCCAAGTGGTAGCGACGCCAACTACAAGCGCTGCTACGACCCGACGTGGGGACGGCAAAAAGCCCGCACGCGGCCAACACCCGGTAATCACGAGTACCGGACGTCTGACGCCGGTGGCTACTTCCGGTACTTCGGTAAAGCCGCGGGCGATCCGGACAAGGGCTGGTACAGCTACGACCTGGGCGCGTGGCACATCATCGTCCTGAATTCGAACTCCAACTGCGACGACATCCGCTGCGACCTCAGGTCGGAGCAGGTGAAATGGCTGCGCGACGATCTCCGTCGCAACCGCAAGACCTGCACACTCGCCTACTGGCATCACCCGCGCTTCAACTCCGGTGCGCGTCACGGCAACAGCGAAAAGGTCATTCCGTTCTGGGACGTGCTCTACGAGAACGGCGCCGACGTCGTGCTGAACGGGCACGAGCATCTGTACGAGCGCTTTGCGAAGCAGACCCCCGACGGCGATGCGGACCCGGCGCGCGGGATTCGGCAGTTCACGGTGGGTACGGGTGGACGCGACAGCTACCGCTTCGGCAAGATCAAGCCGAACAGTGAAGTACGCGCCGGCGACACGGGTGGACTGCTCCGGCTCGAACTGCACGATGACTCGTACAAGTGGGAGTTCCTGCCGATCGCGGGCGACGACTTCCGCGACTCAGGCACGGAACGCTGTCACTGAACCTTCGTCACGGACGGATCGCGCCCGCCGCTCCCGCTCGCCGCGGATCAGCGCCTGCGGTGACAGTCTTGCCGTCGATGCGCACAGCGGCGCCATAGCCTTCACGCAGCTCGCCACGCATGGAGACGAAGCTGATTTCGTAGCCCAGCTGGCGCAGTCGGGCGATCACTTCGGGTGCGAATCCATCTTCGAGCTGGATCGTGTAGGGCGGGCCACCTGGGCGTGTCGCACCACCCAGGGCCACGGGTGCACCGGCACCGCCCGGCAGAAAGCGCGGCAACTCCAGCGCCTGTTGCGCACCGAGTCCGTAGTCCATGGCACCGAGCAATGCCTGATACACGGCAGACGTGATCCATGCGTTGCCGGCAGCACCAACGGCAAACATCGGTGTCTTCCCCTTGAACACGATGGTCGGCGCGAGCGTGCTCCCATGGCGGGCGAACGGCAAACGGGATCCGTACTGCGACGGGTCCGTCCCATACGACGTGAGCTTGTCGTTGCTCAAGAAGCCCAGTCCCGGCGTGACGTAAAAATTGCCGCCCCATGTGCCGAGTGTCTGCGTGACAGCTACGGCGTTGCCGTCATTGTCGGCAACGGTGAAGGCAGTCGTGCCCGATGAATGACAGTACGTCATCTCTGCCGCATGATCGCCGCCGCAGGGCGCGGCATCGGCATCGGCATCGCGCCCTGCGCCCGCCGGCGTTGCCTTCGTAGGCGCCGCATTTGCTGCGCGTAGACATGGCAAGGTGTCGCCACGTGTATCGCTCGTCCGCAACGCCTTGTTCGGGTCGAAGCATGCCCAGCGCACGCGCGCCGTATCCTTGTTGATGATCGGCGCAATGTCGACGGGCCAGAGCGCCGGGTCGGCGATGCGATTGCGCGACGATGGTACGAGGAACCACGCACTCAGCGCTGCGTGCAGCGTCGCTGCATCGTCCGTGTACTTCTTTGGCGACGGGAACCGCTCCAGCAGGTTGAGGCGCCCAACGAGATCCGCGCCGCCGCTCACCGGCGGTGCGCTCGAGAACACCGTGTACTCGCGGTACGTGCCACTCACCGGCGCCCGCTCGGGCGCGAAGTATCGCGCGAGATCGGTGAGCTTCATCGCATTACCTTTGGGGCGAATGTCGTCGATCCACTTCTTCGCGACTTCTCCCTTGTAGAACCCGTCGGCTCCATCCTTCGCGATGCGTTCGAGTGTCCACGCGAGGTCAGCGTTGCGCAGCGTGTCACCCGCTACCATCGGCTTGCCGTTCCGGAAAAACAGCGCCCTGCTGCCCTCGTACTTGGCGAAGTGTTCGCGTTCCGTTGCAAGTGTCGTCGCGAGGCCATCGCTCACGATGTAGCCATTGCGCGCGGCGCGGATCGCGGGCTGCAGGATGTCGCTCCACGTAACCTTGCCGCTCCCGTACTTCTGCACAGCGGTGTACATGCCGGCCACCGTGCCGGGCACGTTGGCGAGCACAGGGCCATCGGCCGGGTATCGGCCATTCTGCAGCAGCGATGTGTTCGAGAGCCCTCCTTCCTCCGGCACGCGGCTCATGAACTCGATGAGGGTCGGCGCCTTGCCCTTCACGGCAATCACCATTTCGCCGTAACCACCGATGCCGCTTGCGTCAGGCTCCACAACTCCGAGCGCGAAGCTCACCGCGGCTGCAGCATCGACGACATTTCCACCACGCCGCAGGATCTCGAGGCCGGCCTCCGTCGCGACCGGGTGCGCACTCGACACCGCCGCACGGCCGCTTGCCGGTGCGCGCAGTGTCGGACGGTTCTGCAGCATCGTGTACACCACGCGTTGCAGGACGCTGTCGTTCGGAGCCGACACCGCCAGCGGCCGGTACTTCCCCTTCACCGCTTCCCACGCAGCGCGGCGAGCGCGCCCGCCCGGCGTTGAATCGGATGCGAAGTACAACGATGCCGACCGGTCCCACACTCGGTCGAAGCTGTCGGCATTCTGTGCAGCGCGGTCTCGCGCGGGAACCGCGAGCTTCGCCTCGGCCAGCCCCTGGTCCGGTGCCGTAGGCGCCACCACCGTATACAAGCGCTCACCCGTGTTCGGACGCTCGGATGTGGAACGGTCGAGGCCACGATCCGGATCGCCGTTGTATCCGAGATTGCTCTCGTCGTACTCCGCGATCGCGATCGTGCGCCCGTCCGGCGACCAGGCGAGGTCACCGTGGCGCGCCGAAACGAAGTTTGTCCACCGGCCATCCGGCGGCGCGACGAACACGCCGGCCCGCGACGAGAACGCAATCCGATCTCCTCCGGGTGCCCACGTGATCCGGTCGGCATTGCGGTCGGCGTTCACGGTCGTTTCGGTACCAGCGCCGGCAATGGTGCGCACGACGGCACGTCGCCCGGTTTCAGCGGTGACGACGTACGCGATGCGAGCGCCGTCCGGTGAAAACACCGGTGCCGACTCCGTGGCTTCGCGCGTGTTGAGCCGTCGCTCGCCGCCTGTCGCATCCCTGATGAAGATCCGCGCGGCGTTGCCGCTGCCGCGCACGAACGCCATGCTGCCATCGGCGGCCAAGGTCGGCATCGTCTCGTGCTGTGCAGTGCGCGCGATCGCTTCTGGTGCAGCGGCCGCACCCTCAGCTCCTATTCGAACGCGCCAC
>DASQZA010000166.1:0-1753 GCA_035638935.1 Gemmatimonas sp.
CGATCACCAGCATCGGGGCCACGCTACACGTGCGGCCTCGGGGACAGGAAGCGGTCGGACTCGAGAACACCACGTCGTTCATCCGTGCGACGCGCAGTGGCAAGCTCCACGCAGTGGCGAAGCCGATCGCACGCGGGCGTACCAACCAGCTTTGGGAGGCGTGGATCCGCGACGATCGCGAGCGTCTCGTGGCGCAGGGGCGCGTACGGCTGCAGAACATCCAGGCCGCGACGTCATCGAGTTGAGGACGTGCGGGGACGCTGTCGCGGCACGTCGCGAGAACACGGAACGGGGGTGAGCGCATCGTGCGCTCACCCCCGTTCAGCGACTGCTCAAAAGCGGTACGAGAGACCAGCCTGGATCTGGTACGGATCACCGGTCTTCCGCAGCACACCGGCGTTCTGGTTCACGGTGTAGCGATACCGCCTCGTCGCCTGGTCGAAACCGGTCACGTTCAGCAGCGACTGTGTCCCGCCCAGGTTCTGCACGCTGCCCCACTCCTTGTTGAGCAGGTTGGCGAAGTTGAAGATGTCGATCGTCAGCTCGGCGGCCTGCCCTCGCACTGTGCCGAACGTCTTCGAGATGCGCACGTCGACTCGCTGCTGCCATGGATTGAAGATCGCGTTGCGCTCGGCGATGCGCCCGGCGTTCCGTCGCAGGTAGTCGGAGATGATGCTGTTCGGGTTGTCGATCAGTGTCCGCAATCCCGTGGCGACAGCTTCCGGCGTATTCGGATCGTTGGGGTCGAAGATGAAGGCGAGGTCGTTCGGGTTCGGCGTCGCGTCGCCGTTCACGTCGCGGCTGACGACGAGCGAGAAGGGTCGTCCGCTGCTGCCGACGTACCGTGCACTGGCGCGGAAACCCCAGATCGCAGGCAGCGAGCCGAAAACGACGGCCTTGTGCCGGAAATCGTTGTCCGACTGGCCCCACAGGCTGCCCAGGTCGTTCGGATCTCCCGACGTCGGCGTGTTCGTCGCGGTGGTCGCGACACAGCAGTTGTAGGAGCTGTTGTCACGCGTGCTGTTGAGCGAATACGACAGGTTGATCGAGGCATCGCGGTACGGGCTCAGGCCCATCTCCAGCACGGCGGTCCTCTGCTCGAGGCGCCCCCGCGGTACCAGCTCGAACACGCGGCCAAGCGCCTGCGTGGCATAGCTGTTGATGCCGATCACGTTGCCGTTCGCGGCGATGGTGTTCGCCGGCACCCACACCGGACGGTTCGCCTCGTTGTCCACCGTGAAGAACGGCTGCGCGACGCGGTTGCGATCGATGTAGTGATAGTTGTTCCACGCGTAGGCATAGAACAGCGAGCCACCGAGCGTCACGCGGTCGCCGAGGCGGCGCTGGTACGTGACGTTCGCCTTCGCGGTGCTGGGTGCCTGGAAGTCGGGACTGATGAAGTCCACGCGCGTGCTCGTCGCGACACCGGGAATGAGTCCCGGGATGCTCGACGGGTCGGCGCGGAATCGAACGTAGTCCGGTGCCGGCACCTGCGCGCCACGCACGTCGATACCCGCCTGTTCCACGCCGCTGTTGAGGATGTGATTGACGTGCGCGTAGTAGTGGGGCTGTGCGCTGAACAGACCTGTGCCGACCCGCAGCAGGTTCCGGCCGTCACCGGTGATGTCCCACACCATCGCGGCGCGCGGCTGCACGTTGTTCCAGTCCGTCGGCGTGTTGTCGGTACGGATCCCCAGCGACTGCTCGGCCACGGGATTGAAGCGCGCCGACGTCAAAAAGCTGGTGACGTCCC
>DASQZA010000167.1:0-17442 GCA_035638935.1 Gemmatimonas sp.
CGAGCAGGGTGAAGCCGATGATGGCCTGCAGCACGAGATACGGCAGAATCCCCGGGCCGAGCCAGACGATCATGACTGTCCACAGCGCGGCCGACATGAGCCAGGCGTTGAGCACGTCGTTGCCGGGGCGGAACGGATGCCGACCAAAGCGCGCGTGCCGCCGCGACTCGAGGCGCCACGCGCTGCGCAGTGAGCCCGCGACGGTGCGTGGCCAGAACCGATAGAAGGACTCGCCCAGCCGGCTGCTCGCCGGGTCCTCGGGCGTCGCGACGCGAACATGGTGGCCGCGGTTGTGCTCGATGTAGAAGTGGCCGTACCAGCTCTGCGCGAGCGCGATCTTCGACAGCCACCGCTCGACGCTTTCCTTCTTGTGCCCGAGTTCGTGCGCCGTGTTGATGCCAAGGCCGCCGATGAAGCCCACCGTGATGGCGAGGCCGACCGACTCCACGATCGACAGCCCACCGTTCGCGATCACCCGGAATGCCCCAGCGAAGCCCGCATACTGCAGCGGCAGAAACAGGTAGGTGACCCATCGGTAGTAGCGGTCGCCCTCGAGTGCGGATAGCGCCTCCGTCGGCGGGTTGGCCCGGTCGACGCCGGCAACCACGTCGAGCAGCGGCACGAGGCCCAGGATGACGATCGGGCCGAGCCACAACCACACTCCCCACCCGGTTGCCGCGCGCAAGCCGATGGCCATCCACGGCAGCATGGGCATCGTGAGTGCGATCGCCCACAGGTACCGCTTGTGATCCCGCCAAGTCGTCGCGGTCATTTTACGAATGGACCGCGACTGTAAAGCGCCGTCAAGACTGGGCGCCACCAGCGGTGCGTGGCGGCCACGGCATCCTCGCTATTTAAAGCTGCGCTTCGCCTTCCCGCACGTCGGCCACGGGCGCACACCACCGTTCGCACCCTGCAGCACCGGCAGCGTTGCCTGATCACGCGCGGTACGCTCCGGATCTTCTGACGCGGCGTACGCCAGCATGGCCGCCATGGTCGCGTTGTTCTTCAGGTCGTCGAACACGATCTTGTCGTACGTGTCACGATTGGTGTGCCATGTGTACTGCCGATACTCCGCGTAGCTCCCCTGCAGGCGAAACGCTGGCGCACCGCGGCAGAGAAACGAAGTGTGATCGCTGCCGGAGTTCGCCTGTGCCCCTGGCACCTGCAGCGTGACACTGTCCGTCATGTCCGATGGCAGCTGCGCGACCCACCTCGCGAGGTTACCGCTGGCCTTCGAGAAGCCCTGCCCTTCCAGGATTGCCACTCGCCACGTTCCGTTGTCCTGGTTGAACGCGACCTGCAGTCCAGTCATGACGTTCGGATGATCCTCGGCGAACGCCAACGATCCAATCGTGCCCTGCTCCTCACCACCCCAGTGGCCGGCGATGATCGTACGACGCGGATTCGGATATGCGGCCTTGAGGATGCGCATTGCCTCGAGCATGGTCAGCGTGCCTGTGCCGTTGTCGGTGGCGCCCGTCGCGCCATGCCAGCTGTCCAGATGCGCCGACAGCAGCACATACTCGTTCGGCAATTCACTGCCCTTGATCTCGGCGACGACGTTGAACATCGGCACTTCAGCCGGCGTGGACTGCGTCTCGACGCCGAACCGCACGCGCGGGCCCTGGTTGTTGGAGGCGAGTCGGTAAAGCAGGCCGTAATCTTCGCATGACAGGTCCACCGACGGTACACGCTCGGACACCGCACCGAAGATCTTGTTTACGCCCCACCCGTTCGACCAGTTCATCGTACCGATGCCCGCCACACCAGCCGAATCGAGCCGCGCAATGATCGCACTCGCGCGTTGGGTTGCGCTTACACCCGCGGGCGCGAGCGCCGCATACCGCTCGTTCGCGGTGCGTCGCGCCTCGGCCCGTTGCGTGTTCAGCCGCGTGATCGTGGAGGCGCGCGCGTTCTGCTGCAGCTCCTGCGGCGCGCGACACATCAGTTCCGGTGCACTCGTGAGGACGAACTTGCCCTTGATCGTCTTGAGCCACGCCGTGGCCGCCGCGGCGTCAGCCAACGCCGGTACCACCACGACGGCAGCGTCGATCGGCTTGCCACCCGGCGTCGGTGGGCTCCACGCCAGCAACTCGACATCGAGATTCTGCTGGCGCGGCGCGATCAGCTGCAGCGTCACGGCGCCCGACTGCCATCCACGCCACGTGCCATACCGCTCCTGTCGCACGGGAATCCCCAGTCCCGCATACGTGCGCTCCAACCAGTTCGCCGCACCGGTGAATCCCGGCGTACCGGACAGGCGTGGGCCGATCGAGTCGATCAGGGTCTGCGCCACGCGTTCCAGTTGCGACTCGTTCATCCCGACCTCCCACATGCGGCGGATGACCGGGTCGGCCGAGCGGAACACTTGGGCGTGGAGGATGCACGGCGCGCTGGCGAGCGTGGCTGCGATGAGCAAACGGGGAATGGAGCGCATGAGCGGTGTCCGAGACGGGAAGGGGAAGATGGATGCCCAGACGATGCGGCCGGTGACAGGGCCGGCGCAATGGAGGCCGATCAGCAGCGCTGTTCTCGCCGGTCGGACTGAACGCCGGAGCACATGGTTTGCTCACCTTTGGCGAAATCATTCGCACGATGGCCCGTCACGACGCAGGTGGCCAGAGGAATTACACGCGGCCCATCGGCGTGCAGCACCGATCGTCTCCGTCATGAACGCGGCCTTGTGCCGCATGTATCCGACAATCGTGTCGCGATGCTCGGTCGCGGCTCGCTGCTTCACGGCTTCGTACGCACGGGCAACGGACGGATGCGCGCGCAGGTAATCGCGGAACGCGAGCAAGTCTGGCAGCTGCGGATGACCGACGCGACACACGTGCACTTGGTGCGTCCGCACAGCGGCGCAATCCTTCGTGAAGTAAAAGCGACCACGCGTTCCGGGAATCTCTGCGTCGAGGCACTCGCCTCGCACCTGATAACCCAGAGCGACCATGGCTGGCGAAAAGGTCGCGATATCATCGGTCGAGTCGAGCACGACCAGCACGTCAATTATGGGCTTTGCGTGCATGCCAGGAACGGCGGTACTGCCGATGTGTTCGATGGCGAGAGCGCGCGTGTAAAAGATCGCACGCAATTGTTGCGCTTCGGCAAGGAATGCCGTGATCCACTCCGGGTCGTACGCGACGACTTCAATGACTCGAGGCATGGAGTTATGGATCGAGGCACAACACCCAAGTTTCAGCTCGTTAGCTCACCGGCTTGCCGCCCAGCGTCGCCCACGCGCGCCACGTTCCGACGCCGTAGGTGACCCCGATCGCGAGCGCTACGGCCGAGAACACAGGGTACCGAAGCGGGACGGCGCCGCGGGCCAACGCCAGCAACTCGGGCACCAGCGTGGCCCCGCGGAGGAGACACACGCCACCAATCGCTGCCAATCCCCAGCGTAGCAGCGGCGGGCGCCGCGCCACGCCCAACGCCGCCAACGCGTAGTACACCCACCCGGCGAAGACGACCGCCAGCGCGCGCGTGAGCGCATCCGGCCACGGCGCGCCCGCGCGCTTCGCAACCGCCAGGTCGGAGGCGCCGAAGAAGGCGTACCACTCTGGCGCGACGAACGGGAGTGCAGCGTGGAGCAGCGCGACTGCAGCAGCGAGCATGGCGCCGACGCGAAAACACCAGCGAGTCACGGACGACATGGTCAGTGTACGTGGGGAATGAGCACTGTGTGGGTCGGGATAGCGACGCTGAGAGAAAGCCACGCGGGACGCGGCAGCGCAACCTTCCGTCCAGCCGATTTCATCGCTACGACCGAGGCGCCACGGACAAACCTGATGCGCCCGAGCGCCGTTGGCGTCAGCGCCGCGTCAGAGCGCTTGTGGGGGATGGAGGGTGCGCACAAAGGCGGCGGGGTCATCGAGCCGCAGGGCCACGCGCTCGACGCGACGGCGTACCAGTCCCCACGCGATGCGAACCAGCACGGGGTGCGTGAAAGACAGGAGCACGTTCGGTTCGGCGGGAGCCATGGCATTCAGGTAGCGCGGGTCTGCGCGATCGGGCGCATCGCGCCATGTGAAGGGGTGTGCCCCGGCGAGCGCGCCGCGTGGAAGGTCAGCCGCAACGCGGCCTGCGAGCCGAAGCACCACTGCGTCGGCGCGCACGCGGACTGCGCCGCGGCCGACAGCGCGGTATTCGGCGGCGAGGTAGACGAGCGAGGCGACACCGAGGGCAGTCGAGCCCCACGCCCACGCCGGGTAGCGGGCGGCGAACAGGAGGTGAACGACGAGTGTCTCGACGGCGACCGCGAGCGCGAGGCCGGCGGTCACGGCCCCAGCACGCGCGCTGTGGTACGTGAATTCACTTTGCTGCTCTTGCACTATCATGACGAGACCTGTCTGGCTTTCGCGCCAGAGTTTAGGTGCAGACGCGCACGCGTGATCGCTGCGGCGGCGCTGAGCGTGCCGCGCCTCGGCCTGCTGTAACGTGGCGCCTGTCGAGGCTGTTGCCCATACTTCTCCGATGCCCTCGTCCAGCGACGCACGCGGAACGGACTTCACGGTGCGCTGCGCCTGCGGCATCGCATATCACACCAACGATGCACACGTCGGCAAGGTGCTGCCGTGCAAATGTGGACGCACGCTCTCCGTCACTCGGCCACCCACCACCGCCAACGAGCCGGGCGCAGCGCTGGGGCACATCAGTACGACGAATACGCCGTCGCGTGAGCGTTCGCGGCGGCGCAAGGTCAGGACACGCCGCGACGTATCAGAGTCGGCCGCTCATTCGCGAGTGGGGCGAAGTCTCCCTCGCTTCTCGAATGTGGGAACCTGGTTTACGCACTGGGTCGGCGCGCGAATGGAACCCTTTTGGTTCGGCACGCCACTACAGCGCATTACCGTCGTCGCTGCGTGGTTGTATCTGATCGGTGTGTTCGCGTCGTGGATGCTGCTTCGGTACTGGTCGGAAGAGAACATTCTCGCGACGTTGATTGCGTACGGACCGCGCACGGTAGCGCTTTGGCCGCTTGCCCTCCTTGTACCGGCTGCGGTGTTTTGGGGGCGAAGCTCGCTCTGGCTGCTGGCCATAGCCGCCGGCATCATAGTATTTCCCATTCTCGGTGTCCGGGTATCTCCTGGAACATGGAATGCTTCCTTGCCGGCAACACCGGCGCCCGGTACGGTTCGCATCCTCACTTTCAATACGCAGAGCGGAGGCGCGCTCTCCTACGACCTGTCTATCCTGCTGCGGGAGTTTGCACCCGACGTATTCACCTTTCAGGAGTGCGGCGACCAGCTGTGGGCTGCCATGGAAGCGGAGAAGGGGTGGTTCACCAGGCGCTATGGGTCGTTGTGCACAGGCAGCCGCTGGAAGATCGAACGCATCGACTCGATGCCGCGTGCTGATCTTGAACGCGTGCAGCAGTTCGGCTTCGGCGGAGCTGGGTTTGTGTTGCGCACGGTGGTCCAGTCGCCGATGGGTCGGTTTGCCGTGATCAACCTGCACCTGGAAACGGCGCGGCGCGGCCTCGAAGGCATGTTCGGCAGAGAGGGCATCGTGCCTGACAGTCCTTTTCCGGGTGGACAGGCCGGTGTGCCCGCTGACGATGCGCGGCAGGCCGGCGCAGTGTCACGACTCGAGCGATTCCGCGTGAACACGATGATTCGAAACAAAGAATCCGCACTCGCGAGCCGTTGGGTCACCACAGGTATCGACGACATGCCGTACCTGATTGCCGGTGATTTCAACCTGCCGGTGGAAAGCACGATTTTCCGCGCACACTGGGGGCACTTCGTCAACGCCTTCGAAGCCACAGGCAACGGGCTCGGATGGACCAAGCATGAGGGACGTTGGCTGCGCATCCGGATCGACCACGTGCTCTCCGGCGAACGCGGATTCATGCCACTATTTGTGCGCGCGGTGCCCGACTATCGCTCCGATCACAGGCCGGTCGTGGCGGATTACAAGTGGCCGGGATCGTCCTGACGCATCTGGCGCAGAGTCGACCTTCACCAATGACAGAATGTGCTGGCCGAGGGCCAGCAACATCGGCATCCGCATCGGAAGGAAGCTGTCGCTACCCTCGGTGCAACCCGCTCAGAAACTGATCCGCAACACGGCGATGCACGAGCATCTTGTCGCCAAGCCTGTCGCGCATCTTCACCATCATGCTCATGCGCGGGTTCGCACCAAAGAAGTCGGCCTGCCGGTCGATGAACCGCCAGTACAGCGCATCCCACACATCACACCAGGGACCGCGCGGGAAATCGCTCATGCGCAGCACGTACGCCGATCCGCTGATGTACGGCTTCGTGGTCATGCCCCCGCCGTCGGCGTACTGACTCATGCCGTACACGTTCGGCACCATCACCCAATCGTACGCATCGACGAACAGCTCCATGTACCACTGGTACACCGCGTCGGGCGAGACTTCGCAGAGCAGCAGGAAGTTGCCGACGATCATGAGCCGCTCGATGTGGTGGCAGTATCCGGTACGTAACACCCGGCGAATGACCGCATCGACCGGCGCGATGCCCGTGGTGCCGTCGTAAAAGCCGGCAGGCATCGGATTGGTGAACTCCCAGAAGTTGCGGGTGCGCTGTTGCCGTCCGCGCGTCATGTAGGCAAGGCGCATGAACTCGCGCCATCCGATCACCTGGCGCACGAATCCCTCGCGGGAGTTGAGCGGCACACCTTCGGCGCTCATCGCCGCCTGCACGACCTCTGCAGGCGTGATCAGTCCGGCGTTCAGCGGCGGGGTCAGCAGCGAGTGAAACAGCACGTCGTGCTGTTGACTGATTGCATCCTCGTAATCACCGAAGAGCGGCAACCGATGCTGCACGAAGTCCGCAAGCACCGCACGCGCCTCCTCGGGACTCGTTGGATAGCCGAATTCGACATCCTCGCCGAGCGCGCGCGGAAAAGCACGCTGCACATACGATCGCGCTTCGCGAACGGCGGCATGCTCCGGCGCGAAGGCCACCTTCGGTGGCAGGAGGTTCTTGGGCAGGCGTTTACGGTTCTCCGTGTCGAAACTCCACTTGCCACCCACCGGACCAGTTCCGTCGAGCAGCAGCCCGAGACGCTTGCGCTGCGCGATGTAAAAGTTGGTGAAAAAAAGCTTCTGACCCGATGCACCGAATTCGTCGATGATGGCGCGTGGCGTGAGGAACGCAGGATCGTCGAGGATCGACTGCGAAATCCCATGCGCGGCTAGGCCCGTCGCCAGCCGTCGGCCAAGCCAATCGTCGCACGGATCGACATAGCGCACGGCCGTCACTCCGTCCTGCGCGAGGATATCGGCGATCGATCCGGTGTTGGGCAACTCCGATGCTTCGACGTAGCGGACCGACGTTCCAGCCTGACGCAGCGACTCGGCGAATCGCTGCATCGCGGCCCGGTGCAACATCAACTTCAGCTTGTGGAAGTCGTACTGGGCGAAGTACAGCGGGTCTTCGACGACGTACACCGTGCTCACGCCGCGACATGCAGGATGATCAGCGAATAGTTGATGGGGAAACACCAGCGCAGCATTCATGAAAAGCACTGGTGACGGCGGAACGGCATTGCGACCTCTGTCTGGATGAACGATGGAAACGTTGGCAGGTCCGGTGCAGCCTCTTCAATGAGCTCCCGGTGCGTTCGGTTCCTTGTAGGTGCTTACTCGGACGACAGAAGTTCAGCAACGTGGAAGAGGTCAATGCCGCGCTTCCCCGCTTCTTTCGGAAGCGTCGGCCAGCGTTTCTGGACGCATCGTTATGGACGACCGGCCGAATTCGGTATAGCTCTCTGGGACCTCCCCCTCCCCACCCACCGGAGCCCACGATGGCGCAGTCCCCCGAAGAGCAGACCGCGAAGATGGTCGAGTCCTTGCCGAAGACGACTGGCAAGTCGATGCCGCAGTGGCTCGCCTTGACCAAGGCTAGTGGCAAAGCGAAACACGGCGAACTGGTGTCGTGGCTCAAGAGCGAGCATGCGATCACGCACGGCTACGCCAACCTGATCGCGCACCACACGCTCAAGAGCGATGCCGGTTCGATCATGGCCGAGGGCGGTGACCTCGTCGCCGAGATGTTTGCGGGCGACAAGGCGGCGATGCGGCCGATCTTCGACGCGTTGATGCTGCACATTCGAGGCTTCGGCACCGACATCGAGGAGTCGCCGAAGAAGGGGTATCTCAGTCTTCGCCGCAAGGCGCAGTTCGCGACGTTGCATCCGTCCACCACGACGCGGTTCGATGTCGGTATC
Source organism: Gemmatimonas sp. (assembly GCA_035638935.1). GTDB lineage: Bacteria > Gemmatimonadota > Gemmatimonadetes > Gemmatimonadales > Gemmatimonadaceae > Gemmatimonas. The sequence continues at coordinate 8,203 of DASQZA010000167.1, forward strand.
AAGATCAAGGGCCGTGCGGCGGCGGGCCGACTCGAAGCGGCAGGATCCTGGAACGCGATGGTGTCGCATCGGGTGAGACTGACCTCGCCGGCCGACGTCGACGCTGAACTTGTCAGCTGGTTGCGTCAGGCGTACGACGCGACCTGACGCACGCACGGGGCATCGACGGCTCTCACCGTGCGCAAGCGTCGTCGTTGACCAACCGATGCCTCAACTGAAGCGGGTGCTCCGACAACACGAACGGCTTCGAAGCACACGCTCCGAAGCCGCCGTGTCCCTGCCGGTACGTCGGTCAGAACTCGTAGCGAACACCCAGCTGCATCTGGTACCGATTCCCACTCTTGACCGAACGACCGAAGTTCGGGTTGACGCGGTAGCTGTAACGGCGCGTACTCTGGTCGAAGCCGATCACGTTCAGCAACGTCTGGTTGGCTCCCGGGACGGCCCGCACCGCGCCCCACGCGTGATTCACCAGCGCGGCCGCGTTGAACACGTCGAGTGTGAGCAGGGCCCGCTGTCCGCGCAGCGACGGCAGCTTCTGTGAGACTCGAACGTCTACTTGCGTGACGAAGGGATTTCGAATGGTGTTGCGGTCCGCAATCTGTCCGAGTCGGCTCTGCAGATAACTGCTGCCGGTGTTCGCGGGGTTTGCGTACACCAGGCGTAGCGAGTCCGCGAATCCCGCGCGCAATCCCGGCGTGGCCGGGTCGAAGATGAATGCCAGGTCGTTCTGATTGGCAAAGGAGCTTCCGACGCCCACGTCATCGCCGTTGATGTCCTGCGCCACGACCGGCGACCACGGAGTCCCCGACTGGCCGATCACACGCGCGCTGAACTGGAACCCCCATATTTCGGGCGTAGCACCAAAAAGCACGAGCTTGTGCCGGAAGTCGGTGTTGCTCGCACCCCAGCTCGGCAGTCGGGGATCGCTCGGTACCGGCGTGAACACCGAGGTGATGGCGATGCAACAATTGAACGAGCTGTTGTCGCGCGTTTCGTTCCACGTGAACGAGCCGTTGATCGAACCCCCGCGCGGCAGGCGCAACGCACCGTCGACCACGAATGCCTTCTGATGCTGGCTGGCATCGCTGCGCAGCTCGAGCACGCGCTGGAACTGGGCAAAGGGACGCGCCAATACCGGATTGCGCCCACCGGTCGCGGTAATGGATGCGGCAGGAACGAATACCGCGCGATTTCCTTCATTGGCCAACCGGAACTCCGGCTCCGCACGCAAGTTCAGGTCGTAGTAGCGATAGAGCTCGCTCGTGTGTGCATACTGCGCACTCGCGCCCAGTGTCAGGTTTCCGTTGAACATGCGCCGCTGATAGGCGACATCGCTCTTCCAGGTGCGCGGCACTTTGAAGCCATCCGCGAACATGTTGATGTACGACGGGCGCTGCGCACTGCCCTGCGGAATGCCCGGAACGTTGGCGAACGACTGCCGATAGGTGCCGAAGTCCGCCGTCGGTGCAGCGGCGCCGGTGAGCAGTACATCGCCCAGCTGCGTTCCGTCGTTCAACAGATGATTGATCTGCACCATGTAGTGCGGCTGGGAAGTGAAGTACCCAGTTCCCAAGCGCACCAGGTCGCGTCCCGCCTCGCCGGGCGTCCACGTGATCTGAGCGCGCGGCTGAATGGCGAGATCCGTGGGACGCACGTCGGTCCGGCGGCCGAACGTCTGCTCCACCAGCGGGTTGGCATTGGCCCCGGTGAGGAATGCGGACAGATCCGCACGCACGCCGGCAGTGACGTTCAAGTCGGGCCGCACCCGATACTCACCCTGCGCGAATACACCACCATCGTACACCCATTGCCGCATACGCGGCTCCAATTGCTTCAGCGGCACCAGGCGAGCAAAGCTGCTTGGGCGACGCTGTTCCAGCGCGGCAAGGCTCGGAAACTGAAAGAGACCATCCGTCTCGATGGAGACGAACATCGACAAGTTGTTGAGCGAGTGGTCCGTGCCCAAAGTGAATGCGCTGCGATCAAGGTCGCGCCGCAGCACGTTCACGACCTGATAGGATTCCTCTGTCTGCAGCTCCGGGCTTGTGCGTTGCCCACCGAACTGCAGGATCTGCGCAGAGCCGTTCACTCCGGTGGGCAACGTCGACGTTACACTCACCCATGCCCGCGGCAATCGCGTGTTCGGTTCGTTCTCCAAAATTCGATTGGTGTACGCCACCCGCATGTCGTTGGTCCACGACGATCCGAGATTCGACTTGACCGAGCCCATCACCTGCACTTCGCGCGACTTCTGGTTTCCGCGGCTTTCGAGCACCGAAAGTTCCCGGTCGGGAATGGAGTTGCTGTAGAACCAATCCGAGTACGTCGTGCGCAGCGTGGCGCGATGCGCTCCGTTGATTTGCCAATCGAGTCGACCGAAGACGGTGTTCAGGGCGTTGGTGCGGTCGAATACGCCGACCTGACGGTCGCTCGGCAGCCCATACTCGCGGGTCAGAATGTCGAGGAAGCGACGAACCGAGTCGGGCGCTACCTGCAACCGAGACCAGTCGGCGGCGTTGTCCACCTGGAGCGTGCTGAAGGGCTCCGCGACCTGCTGCCGATCGTATGCGACGAAGTAGTGCAGCTTGTCCTTCTTGAGTGCGCCACCGAGTGCGCCACCGAACTGCCAGTTGTCGAACGTGGTAATACGCTGATTGAGGAAGTTCGTGTTCGTGGTGAACGCCTGGTTCCGATTGTATCCGAACAACGAACCTTTGGTCGTGTTCGTCCCGGCGCGCGTTGCGACATTCACGGCGCCCGCACCTTGCCGGCCTTGCGTTACGTCGTACACGTTGGTGACGACTTCGAACTCGCGAACAGCTTCGACCGAGATGGAGTACGGACCGCGACCGAATCCGGCACCCCACAGCGTGTTCTTCGCCTGTACGCCGTCGACGCGAATGTCGGTGCCGGTCACGCGACCCCCAGCGATCGACGAGCTGGAAGTGATGATTCCTCCAGTACCGGCGCGACTCGTGGTCGGCGCAATGATCGCCAGGTCCGCGAACGAGCGGTCCTGAATGGGAAGCTGGCGGATCTCCTGCTCGGAGATCACGGTGGACGCACCCACTCGCTCGCTGCGTTTGCTTTCCCGATCGGCCCGCACGTCGATGGCCAACAGCTCCTGGGCGGAGCGTTCGAGCACCAGATCGAGCGTCACCCGATCGCCAAGGTTCAGCACAAGGCCCGTGCGGCGCACCGGACGAAACCCAAGTTGCCGCGCAGTTATCGCGTAGGGACCACCAATGGGCAATTGCGCAAAGACAAAACGTCCGCGTGTGTCGGTCACGCGGCGTTCCTCGGTTCCGGTGGCTTCGTTGCGCGCGACGACCGTTACTCCGGCCATTGGTGCCCCGGCATCACGGATGGTACCCGACACGTACCCTTCGGTGGCTTGCGCGTGCACAGTCGCCGGGCAGAACACAACCAGTGGAAGCGCGACAGGGCTGAGCATCAGCCGCGACAGGAGCGACAGCGGCGACAAACGTTTGAGCATTCGGGATTCTTCCGCGATTCAGGAGGGGTGAGTGGCCTGCGGGACGGTTACGCCACCATGCAGACGCCGTCATGTTCCTCCGACTCCGCCTCATTTCGATAACGGACAGTTCACACGATTGCTACGATACCGTCACGAAGGTGTTCGAGCGGCGCCCGCGCGAATGGCGGGGTGCTCCGCCGAATACGCGGGCGCTGGTTGCACGAGGTTTTTGGGCAGGCGGTTCCCGGCGATCGACCAGGTGCAGCGACAACTTCTGCTCGCAGTTCTCTGCTACGGCTTGATTGGTCGCGAAGCCAGCTCGAAGAGCTGTTTCCCAGGCGCGCGGGTGACCTGGCGCGGTTCGGGCGGCGCTGCAGCCCCGCGGGCGGCCATGGGCGTGAGCCACGACGACAGCCACCAGTGCAGGCGCTCGTCCTGATGCAGCAACAGGAAGCGCGGCCCGGCACCGGTCATCGCCGCTGCCGTGAAGGGCAGCCAAGCACTCTGCAGGTACTCGCCGCGCTCGTCGTAATAGTCGAGTAGTCGGCCGTATCGGTCGGACGCGATACCGACCAGAACAACGAAGCCGCCATCGACGACCGCCGCATCCACAATGATCGGCTGCAGCGCCGTGCTGTCGGCCGAGCGGAGTCGGGTCGCGTCATCGATGGTGCTCGGTGCTGCGCTGCCCGGTGCGCGCAGCGGCGCAATCCGGGGCGTGACGCCATCCGCCGGCGCTTCGGGTGCGCTCACCACGAAGATCTCGCGTTCGGCGAGCAGCAGGCACCGTCGAGCATCCCCGGTGCCGAAGCGCAATCGCTGCCCGGGCGCACCGGTAAAGCGATGCCGCCCGAGCAGCGAATCCTCGCTCGCGAGCGCGGTGATCGTGAATGCCTCGAGGGTGCGGCGCGCACCGAGGTTGCGCACATGCAGCAGCGTGGCTGGCGACACGGTACATAAACGGCCACTGCCGCCGCGCAGCATGGGCAGGTCGCGCCGGAAGACGAAACCGCCGATGGACTCGCGCATCAGGATGCTGCGCGCGCTGTCGATGATGTCGACGTGCCCGTCGTCGGTGACACGCGACAGCTCGGTGGGTGCGACGAGATCGCGTGGCACCTGTGCGTTGAGCATCGAGTCGATGCGCGCCGGACGCGTGGACAGCAGCAGGCCGCGACGGTTGAGCTCGAAGATCGCAATGCGCGCCGGTGACGCCTGCAACAGTGCGACCGTGGTCCCGCTGGCGCGTAGTACCTGCGGCACCATCGTGCTATCCGTGTGCCGCGTGATGTCGGTGCGCCATTCCTCCCGCTTGACGGGGTACACGGTACGCGCCGCCAGCGCGGCGCGCAGCTCGGGTGGTGCGTTGTCGACTTCGGTAGTGTCGCGATCGCAGCCGAGCACTCCCACGCACAGCGCGAACGCGAGTGCGAGCGCTTTCAGGCTGCGTGCGCCTATGTCGCGCACACGTTCCAGCTCACCACGGTGTCGTCGTTGCAGCGGTACGTGCAGAAACTGCAGCTGCGGCCGCCGGTGTTGCTGCAGGCGCCATAGCCCGGAACGCGTGCCAGACTCGGGCATCCCTTCGGTTGCGTCTGCGTGGTGACCGGCACAAACAGCATCAGCGCCGGCAGGAGCGCACGACGCGTCGTGTGGCTAACGAGGATGGCGCGGAGCGCGAGAGTGATTTGCATTCTCGTGAACTACGGTGCCGGCGACGACTCGGCAAGGTCGTATCGGGATGCCTTCTGGGGCAACAGGAGCGCGCCCTACCGCGCGCCGAAGTACAGCACGTTCGGCGCATCCGACTGCGCCATCACGATATCGAGCAGGCCGTCCTCGTTCAGGTCAGCGACCGCGAAACCGTAGGCGATTCCCTTCGCGTCGCCAAACGGCACGGCGGTAAAGCGGCCGGGTCCGTCGTTGAAGAACACAATCGGGCGCGCGTTGGTGTAGCCGACGATCACGTCGGGGCGACCGTTCCCATCCACGTCGTGCACGGCCATCGCGTACGGGCGTGCATCAGCGGGGCCGAGAGGTTGCGGGCCGGCGAAACGGCCGCCGCGCTCGCCGCGCATGACGAGGGCGCTGCCCAGTTCATCGATCGCGGCGAGGTCGATGACACCGTCGCCATCGAAGTCTGCGGCGTGCGCGGCACGAATGGTCGCCCTGGCAGGCCCGAAGGGAATACGCGTCGGGAAGTTGCCGCGCCCGTCGTTGACCAGCACGAATCCCTGGCCTCCATCGCGATGTGGCACCACGAGATCGAGTGCGCCGTCGCCGTTCACATCGGACATCGTAATGGTGGTGGCGGAGCCGCTCGAGATCTCGCGACACGGCTCCGCAATCCGCCCGCCGCCGACACCAAGACAGAGATGGCTCGCGGTGGCCCCGCGACTGTTGCGGTTGGCGAGCACCACGTCGGGAATCCTGTCGCCGTTGACATCACCAACGGCCACATGGCGCGTGTTCCAGTCGGGGCTGCCGAACGTGGTGACGAGCGCGTAGTGCCCCGTGCCGTCGTTGCGATAGATCTTCTTCGCGTCGGGCGAATCGTTGCTCACCACGATGTCGAGCGCACCATTGCCATCGAGGTCCACGAGAATGCCGGAGTAGGAGCGATCACCGACGGTATCGACGGGAATAGGCTGTCGAAACGCACCGGTGCCATTACCGAGCAATACGAGATTGGGGAGCGGCCAGTGACGCCCCTTCACGAGCACGATGTCGAGATGGCCGTCGCGGTTCACATCGCCGACGCTCGCGCTCGCCGAGGTATAGCCCGAGTCTTCGAGCGCGCGTGCGCGGTCGAAACGGCGCGCCCCGGTGGACGCCGTGAGTGAGACGGCGGTCGACGGTGGCATCGTAGCGGGCGCACCCTGGGCGCCGACAGCCATGGCGAGGCACAGGCTGAGCAAGGCACAGGTGCTGGCACGACGAGGCGACATCAGCAGATCCGGTGGGGACGGCGGCAGGACCAAAAACGGGAAACGATGCGGGATTCTGCCATCGCGATGCGAGGTAGGCCAGCCCCGACGACGGTTGCCGGTGTGACCGTGCCGTGACGTGGTCCCAGAGAGAATTAGCCCGCGCGCAATAGATTGCCGACCGAAGGATTTGTCCGGGTCCGGCCGCCGAGGTGCATTTCGGGCACCGTTGGGCACGGGCGTTCGTTAATACGTCGCCGCACAAGTCCGGACCGCCACCGCCCTGGGGCGTCGCCAAATAAGCTCTCAACCCGAGTCCATCACATGATCCGTCGTACTGCTGGAGCCCTTTCTATCGCGATTCTCACCGCCTGCGGAGGCGAGAAGCCCGAGGCTGCGCCGGCGTCTGATTCCGCCACCGCCATGGCCGCGCCTGCCGAAACCCCGGCTTCGGCCCCGAAGGACATCATTGAAACGGCTGCCGCCGCAGGCACTTTCAACACGCTGGCGCAGGCCCTCACGGCCGCTGGACTCGTCGAGACGCTCAAGGGTGCGGGCCCGTACACGGTGCTCGCCCCCACGGATGAAGCGTTCGCGAAGATTCCGGCCGCAGATCTCCAGGCGCTGCTCGCCGACAAGGCCGCACTCACGAAGGTGCTCACGTACCATGTGATCTCCGGCAACGTGCCCGCCTCCGCCGTGACGACGTTGACCGAAGCCACGTCGCTCGAAGGCAGCAAGATCGCCATCAAGGTCGTCGACGGCAAAGTCATGCTCAACGATGCCAGCGAAGTCACCGCAACGGACATCGCCGCGTCGAACGGCGTGATCCATGTGATCAACACCGTGTTGATGCCCAAGAAGTAAGCGGCGCATCCGCGATACTCCTGAGGCGCACGTCGCGACGGTCATCCGTGCGTGGCGTGCGCCTCAGGTGCATGGTGGTCAGGCATGCCCAGCCCGGACGCTGCCGGCTATCGGAACACTGCTGGCTCGCGGTCGAGAGACTCCGACCGTGACATGTCGATGCTCACACGGCGTCGAGTTCCGGTCCGAACAACTCCTCAGCCGTTACTACCAGCAGCGCCGCAGCGTCCGCCGCACTGACAGGCTCCCACGTGATGCTGTCATGATGCGTTGCCGGAAATTCCGACGCCGACGTCCACCGCTCGATGGCGCGCCGCTCTTCATCAACGATCCATACCTCCTGCACGCCGTGCGTGAGGAATGCGGGGCGTTTGCGATGGCGGTCTCGGCGACGCGTGGAAGGACTCGCCACTTCCACGACGAGCAGCGGGGGCGGCATCTCGCGCCACGGCAGCGCGGAGTACTCGGGCGCCGGGTAGATGGCAATGTCGGGCTCGAGCCACGTCGTTTCGCTGATGTACACCCCGCCGGGGGTTCGGCAGGCCCAGCCGGTGTTCGCCTGGCACCATACGGCGAGCCGAGTGAAAAGGCGCCCGGCTACACCTTGGTGGCCGTTCGACGGGAGTGGTGTCACCAGCAGCTCGCCGTGGAGGATCTCATACCGGTTGCCGTCCTCGGGCAACGCGTCCAGATCCGCCACGGTCCACACCGTGCGTTCGGGACTCGGATACAGCATCGGCCGCGTGTCTGGCATGGCCATACGGTCAGCTCGGCGACGGGGTGCGCGCAAGGGGCGAACATCCGCCGAGGATAGCGGGAGCATCATTGGCGTTCGGTACCAGACAACGGCACGCCGTATCCGTCGCGCTCACTCCAGCACGTGATCGCCCATCTGTCCCCACGTCTGAATGCGGAGCGCTGCACGATTGGTGCAGAGGTCACCGCGCCGAGTTTACGATCTGTGTCCCGCGACGCGCGCTACGTGACGTCAGGTGAATGGGACTCGAAACGTGTCGGGTAGGCGTTACCCAACCCAGACTGTTCGCGAAGAAATCGCGCGAGTCGCTCGGCGTGTTCACTCGGAGCACCAAGTGGCAAGACCACGTAGAGGTGCGGCGCTCCGCGATCGAGCACCATGCCTGCGCCATAAATCGGTATGCCAAGTGCAGCGACCTTTTCGATTGCCGCCGTGCCTGCCGCGAGATCAAGACTGGAGTCAAGGCCAGCGAACACCGCACTGCCGCGAGGAGCATGCGGATAGTCAAACGCACCGAGTGCGTAGTCGTCTTCAGGATGCGTCCACGAGTCCGGGTCGTCGAGGTCCCAATGCGTTGGGATGTCCGGAAATACGTCACGCCAGGTAGCGCCAGGTGCGAGCTGGCGTACATGCGAGAGAAACTCTTCCTCGGCCGCCTCGCCCGCGGACGCCATGCCGTCGTACGGACACGTGTCTTCATCGAGCCGCAGCCGCTCGAGCTCCTGTAGGTAGCGTGCACGGAAGGTCACGTGGGCGTCCACCTCACACTAGCGGCGATTGCGCGGCGCGCGGCCACGCACGCATGGCCGTCTGCACGACGGTGTTGAGCTGCTCGCTATCGGCCCCGTTCATTGCCATCACGCTCAGTCCCGCCATGACGGCGGCAAAGAACGCAGTCATCGCATCCACGTCGGCATCAGGAGCGATGTCACCCTCGCGCACCGCGCGCTGCAGGCGCTCGCGCAATACCGCGTTGCCCTCCGCCATCGCCGCACCCAGTGCCGCGCAGATCGCCGGCGATCGCGATGCCTGCGACGCCGCCTGTGCCACCAGCAGACAGCCGCGCGCCGAGTCGCAGTTCGTGTATGCGTGCGCCGCATCCTCGAGCAGGAGCGTCGCGGCGCGCTCGCCGTTTGGTTCGCTGTCCAGCAGCGTCGCGCGACGGGTGTTGCCTGCACTCGCATACCGCCGCAGCGCCTCGATGAACA
>DASQZA010000168.1:0-7110 GCA_035638935.1 Gemmatimonas sp.
GCATCCGGAAGCCGCCGGTCGACTCGCGACGGCGCCCCGGCAAAGCCGAACGTGGCGAGATCGATCGGCGTCGCCTCGAGCAGTCCTGCATCTTCACCGGAGACGCCGACGGCCGGAACGCCTGCGCTCACCAGTGCCGCGACCAGCTGCTTGTTCGCGAGGCCGGACAGCACCATGCGCACCAGCTCGAGTGCGCTGGCGGTCGTCACCCGGCGCCCGCCGACGAACACGGGCTCCTCGCCGCGCATGCGCTGCAGTGCACTGATCTGATCGCCGCCCCCGTGCACGATCACGACGGCGCCCCCGGTGGACTCCCATAACGCCGCGAGTGCAGCGGGCAACGCCGGATCGGACTGCGTGCGCCCGCCGAGCTTCACGACGATGGGGCCGGTGCCAGCACCACCCGCTGCATGCGCGCTCGCGCGCATGGTCGTGCGCATGGTCGTGCGCATGGTCGTGCTCACGCCTGCAGCCCGAGGCGCTCGTCGAGACCGAGCATCAGGTTCGCGTTCTGCATCGCCTGGCCCGCTGCACCCTTCACGAGATTGTCGATCGCGCTGAACACCACCATCGTCGGTGATCGCATCCCCTCCGGAATTCGCGCGCCGATGCGCACCACGTTGCGGTGTGCCACGTCGGCCGTGCTCGGCAGGTCGTTCGTCAGCTCCACGAACGGCTCGTCGGCATACAGCTCTCGGAACGGCGCGAGCGCGTCTGCGACCAGCCGAGCCAATGGAACGGTGATGGTGCTCAGGATGCCCCGATCGATCGGCAGCAGGTGCGGTGTAAAGAGCAGGTCGCAGTCGGCGCCCAGGGATGCGAGTGTGGCGCGCATCTCGTGCAGGTGCCGATGCGTGTTGCCGACGCCGTACGGACGGAAATTCTCGGTGACTTCGGCAAACAGCAACTCGAGCTTGGGCGATGCGCCGGCTCCACTCACGCCGCTGGCCGAGGCCACGGAGACGACTCCGCCCGGCGCGATGAGCCCGGCGTGCACCAGCGGAGCCAGTGCAACGAGGATGCTGGTGGCGTAGCAGCCAGGGTTGGCCACCACACGTGCATCGCGGATGCGCTCACGAAAGAGTTCAGGCAGGCCGTAAGGCGCATTCGCTGGGAGACCCGGAGGCGCACCGTGCCCTCCTCCGCCGTATCCCGGTCGCAAGTCGCTCGACAGGTCCACCACGCGCGCACCGGCCGCGACCGCCTTCGCGGCCCACTCCGCCGACGCGCCGTGGGGCAATGCGCAGAACACCAGCTCCGCCTGCGACAGGTCTGCCTCGTCGGGACCCACGAGGGAAATGTCATGGACAGTGCCACCAGCGCGGACACGCAGCACGGTGCCGCGCTGCGTGTTGGCAGTCGCGAAGGCGAGCGAGAGTCGCGGGTGACCGGCGACGAGCGCACACAACTCCCGTCCGGAGTACCCGCTGGCACCGAGCACTCCGACGGGTATCTGATCGGCACGTTCAGGATTTCTATGCACCACGAATGCATAATTTCTCACTGCCCCCCTGTCAATCCAGGGGAAGACGCAGTATCTACCGCGCATGCGTGGTGCATGCACCGTGCATGCACCACGCACGCACCACGCACGCACCACCATCTGGCACTATCGAGCAGGAACACGCGAGCACGGCGGAGGCACGGTGGCGGAGAAGCTTCAGCGACAGCAGGTGATCCGGGAGATCGTGGGTGCACGCGCCGTTGCGAGTCAGGAGGAGCTCCGCAAGCAGCTCGCGAAGCGCGGATGGGATGTCACGCAGTCCACCTTGTCCCGCGACCTTCGCGAGCTGAGACTCGCGCGCATTCCCGACGACAGTGGCGGGGTGCGCTACGCATTTTCCGAAGGTGCGGATGACGAGTCGATCGCGGAGCTGGAAGCGATGCTGCCGACGCTGCTCATGGGTGCCGAGGGGGTCGGGGTGCTGGTGGTGGCTCGGACACGTCGCTCCGGTGCGCAACCCGTCGCAGAAGCGCTCGACATGCTGGAGTGGCCGGACATCATGGGCACCATCGCCGGCGACGACACCGTGCTCGTGATCTGCCGGACCGCGGCCGGTGGAGCCAAGACGGTCAAGCGCCTGCACGGCTACATCCGCTGACAGGATCGCGGTTGCGTTCGTGTCTGGATTCCGCGTTATTCCGCACGCGTCATCCTGCAGCTTTATGCAGAAACGCGCGCAGATTTTGCATAATTTACCGGTCAACCCGACCTGGAGCCTCACCCGATGGCAGGTGACACCGCCGTTCCCGGCGCCAGCGCATCTCCGCAGGCGGCAATCGCACAAGACTTCTCACAGGCGATCGCATCCGATGCGGATGCCAAGCACAAGCTGTGGGGCGGTCGCTTCACCAGTGGGCCCTCGGCACTGCTCGATGCACTCAATCGTTCCATCGGAACCGATTTCCGGCTCTGGCCGCACGACATCCGGCTGTCGAAGGCCTGGGCGCTGGCGCTCTGGAATGCGGGCGTGCTGACCATGGACGAGGGCGCTGCCCTGGAGCAGGGGCTCGACAAGGTCGGGGCACTGCTCGCGAACGGCGAACAGCCGGTCGACACCGACGAGGACATTCACACGATGATCGACCGCCTCCTGCACCAGGAGGCAGGCGCGGTCGCGTCCAAGTTGCACACCGGTCGTTCGCGGAACGACCAGGTGGCCACCGCGTCCCGGCTGTGGACGATGGATGCGTGTGCGCGTCTCGATGCGGCGACCCGCGAGTTGCAAGGCACGCTCTTCGTGCAGGCGGAAGCGTTGAGCGACGCCATCCTGCCGGCCTACACGCATCTGCAGCGTGCACAGCCGGTGAGCGGCACGCATTGGCTGTTGTCGCACTTCTGGCCGCTCGACCGCGACCGGACGCGCTTCGCGTCGGCATCGCGCGCGGCGGCGGTGCTGCCGCTCGGCTCGGGGGCCATTGCGGGCTCTGCGTTCCCAGTCTCGCGTGTACTGCTGAAGGAATCATTGGGCTTCGCCGCAATCTCCGCCAACAGCATCGATGCGACCGGTGACCGGGATTTCGTGGCCGAAACGCTCTTCGCCTGCGCAATGACGGCAGCGCATCTGTCGAGGATCGCCGAGGACCTGATCGTGTACGGCTCGAGCGAGTTCGGGTTCGTGAAGTTCGGCGACCGTTTCTCCACCGGCTCGAGCATGATGCCGCAGAAACGAAATCCCGACGTGTTCGAACTCGCGCGTGGCTCCGGCGCCCGCGTGCTCGGCGACCTCGTATCGCTGATGGCGACGATCAAGGGGCTGCCCAGTGGCTACAGCAAGGACCTGCAGGACGACAAACGCGCGCTGTTCGACGCGGTCGATACGCTGCTGCTCGTGCTGCCGGCCATGTCGGGTGCGATCGCGGAGCTTCGGTTCGATCGCGCGCGCATGCGTGCCGCCGTCTCGAGCGCGATGATGGCGACCGATCTTGCGGATTACCTGGTACGGAAAGGCGCCACGTTCCGTGAGGCGCATGGTGCGGTCGGCTCACTCGTGCGCGCTGCGGAGGAGGGTGGTGTGGAACTCGACACCCTGCCGCCGGAACGGTTCTCCGCTGCCCACCCGCTTTTCGGTGCGGATGCGCGCGAGGCGCTTTCACCGGATGCGTCGATCGCCATGCGCGAAGTCGCGGGCGGCACCGGGCCGCATGCCGTCGCGACACAGTTGAAGGAGGCACGGCGCAGCCTGGAACCGCTGGAAGCCGTTCGCGGCAACGTGCTGGAGCTGCGCTGAGCGAGTACAAAGTTGCCCGGTCATATGAGCTGGTGATCTTCGACTGCGACGGTGTGCTCGTGGACAGCGAGCGCATCGCCAATCGGGAGTTCGCGGATCTGCTGCGCGAGATCGGGCTCGATTACACCTTGCCGGAGATGTTCGAGACGTTCGTCGGCAATTCGATGCCGCGCTGCGTCGAGATCATCACCGAGCGATTGGGGCATGCGCCACCCGACGATTTGCTCGATCGCTACAGCGGGCGTGTCGCCGCCGTGCTGCCGGGCGAGCTGCAGGCGGTGGAAGGCGTCGTCGGGCTGCTGAATGCGCTGGACCACGTCGGTGTTCCGTATTGCGTCGCATCGAACGGAGAGCACCCGCTGATGGCGGTGAAGTTGCGCGCGGCTGGCTTGCTCGACCGGTTCGAGGGCAAACGGTTCTCGTCGGCGGACGTAGCTCGTCCCAAGCCAGCACCGGACCTTTTCCTCCACGCGTCGGGCCGATCGGCGGTTGCACCGGGTCGATGCGTCGTCGTGGAAGACAGTCCCCTCGGCGTGGCAGGAGCCAATGCTGCCGGGATGCAAGTGTTCGGCTTTGCCGACGTGATGCCGGAGGAGCGGCTCCGCGCTGCGGGTGCGCATACCGTGGTGCGCCGGCTGGCGGAGCTGTTGCCGTTGCTTGGACTCTCCACCCCGAGCTGATCCGCCCGTCAGTTGACGAGACGCCCGGAAACGTGTTGCTTCTGCACGCGACACTGCACGCGACACTGCACGCGTGACTGCCGCAACGATCGCGGCCACACTTCACTTCAGACCCACATTACATGACCAATCGCTTTCGCACGTTTGCCATCGCAGCGGCCATGCTGCTCCCCAGCGTCGCCTTTGCGCAGGAAGCGGCTCGCCCGTTCGGAAAGGGCTCCCGCATCGCCTCCGTCGGCATCCTCACTGGTGGTGACTACGAAGGATTCGGCGTCGGCGGCTCGTTCGAAGTGGGAGTGATGGACTTGACGCCGACCTTGAGCCTCGGCATTGGTGCTTTTGCGGGCTTCGTGCGTGGCGACGTCGGTTTTTCTCCCACCTTCGATTACACGATCACGCAGATTCCGATCATGGCCATCGGGAACGTGCATCTAGCCTTGCCGTCGCAGCCGAAGCTCGACCTGTATGGTGGATTGAGCCTGGGCATCAACCGTTACAGCTATGACTACGAGGGCAACGCGCCTGGAACTTTCGATGAATCCGACAGCGACAGCGAAGTCGGCCTCGGAATTCAGGTCGGCGCGCGGTACGCGTTCACTCCGCGCGCGATGGGCTTCGCCCAGCTTGGCGCGAACGACATTCCGCTGCTGTACGCCGGATTTTCGTTCAAGTTCTAAGATGTAGCCAGTGGATGCAGCTGCATCCGGTCTGAACAGCGGGGCGAGTGCAATGCACTCGCCCCGCTTTGTCATCGCCTGGAGCTTGCCGCAAGGGTTGCTAGAACACATAGCCGATCGAAAGACGACCCGTGGGGATGACACGCGAGATGCCGTTGAACTCTTCTCGCGAACCACCGAGATACCGCTTGGCGCCAAAGCCCGCAGAAATCGCCGTCGATTTCGTGCGACCGAGCAGCCATTGGTAGCCACCTTCGATCGCGAACGATGGCGTAGCAAAACTCTTGTCGTTGCGTGCCGGGCAGGAAAATCCAGCGACAATGTCGCAAGAGTAGTCGTCATCATCCCGCTTGACCCAACCGATACCAAGCGACGCGGCGATGTTGAAGCCATTCAGCGCCTCGTCATTCGGGTACAGGCGCAGCTTGGCGTCGAGATTCGTGTACCGATCGTCGAGCTCCACATGCGAACCCGAAATCGCCCATGCCACGTTGGGCTTGATGCGCTGCTCGTATTCGCCGCTGAAGTAGCCGAACAGGGGCAGGAATGGATTCACCGAAATGATCCGCGACTTTCCGTCGGCGGGGCTGGAAACGCTGGGCGACTGCGCGGTCGCAGTGGCGGCCGCCGTGCTGCCGAACGCGGCGAGCGCAACGCAGGCAATGCGGGTGAAGCGACGGTGGCGTGCTCGAACGTTGTCCTGCGTGCTCGGACCAGGGAGTCTCATGGTGCTGTCGTCAGGCGTGATTGCCGGGGTGACCGTGGTGGTCAATCGGTGACTGCTGCAGGATCACCCGGGCTGCGTCTCGTCCACCGCGTGCAGCGCCCTCGAGCGAGCTCGAATGCAACACTTCGCTGGCGCGCCAGAGGCCTGGCATCCCGCAGGAAATCGTGGGACGCTGCTCGCGCCAACCCGGTGGCTGGGCGAACTGCGCGTATGGTACACGCCAGACGGCCAGACGTGTCAGGGGCTCAGACGTCAGGCTTCGGTCGCCAGACGCCTGTGCCATGGAGGCGATGTCACGTCGTGCACCGGTGTCGAGCGCGTCATCATCGAGGTCCGCCGCATCCCCGACGGCAGTCGCGGCGAGAAGCATCCGCGACGCGGTAGCTCCGCCGATCGGCGCATACTCGGGTGCCACATCGGTGAGCGTCACTGCATGACTGACCACGGCGTGCGGATCGCTGTGCAGCCACAGCGCACGCCCTGGGAGCGGCGAGCGCGTAGCCGTGTAGTACACGGTCGTGCAGCCGCGTGCTCCCGACGGAACGGGAAGCGTGAGGCCCACGGTGCGCGCAAGGATCGCGGCCGCGGGTGCATCGGTCGCGAGCACGACATCGTGCGCTTCGAAGTGGCTCCCGTCTGCCAGTGCGACGCCGCGCGCACGGCCATCGCTCGAATGAATCGAGGCCACGGGTACTCCCACGCGGACGGATCCGGCGGGCAGCTGCGACGCGAGCTGCGCGGTGATTGCGCCGATGCCCTGTGCCGGCAGTGCGGTGTCCCCTTCGGCGAGCATCTTGAAGGTGAACAGCAGCACCGACGCACTCGTGCCGAGCGTGCGGTCGAGGAAGATGCCCCCGTAGAACGGAGCGAAGAATCCGTCGATCACTGCCTCGCTGAACTTGCGAGCGCGCAGAAACTCGCGCGTTGTGACCGCATCGTAGCGTGCGCTGAAGCACTCGTCGATGCTGAGCGAGCCCGCAAAGCGTCGCAGTGCAAGCAGCCGCAGCTTGTCGCCGAGTGGGACTGCCCGCGCGAGCACGGTGTCGAGCAGCAGTCCCGGATCACGAAGTGGATCACGCATCGCGTCGCCAATGAGTGATACGCGCCCATCGTGCACGACTCGCGCGGCGGGCTGGAACTTCCGCAGTGCCAGCCCCGGCATGTCGAGGTACGACGCGAGCGTGGGGTACGCGGTGAAGAGCACCTGAAAGCCATGGTCGATGCGATAACCATCGACAACCGATGTGCGCACGCGGCCTCCGACGTCGTCACCGGCCTCCAGCACCAGGACTGAG
>DASQZA010000169.1:0-4002 GCA_035638935.1 Gemmatimonas sp.
CAGGCCACGCTGCAGAGCGCTATGCAGGCCGTGAACGAGGGTGCGTTCTACTATATCCAGAAACCGTTCCGGAACGACGAGCTCATTGCGATTCTCCGCCGCGCTGCCGAGCATCGCAAGCTGCGCGCGGAGAACCACTCGCTCAAGCAGGAGATCAAACGGCGAGAGCGGAATACGACGGGCCGCCCCATTGGGCGCAGTCGTGCGTGGCTCGAAGTGCTGCGCCTGGCCGAGACGGTCGCGCCGACGGATTCCACGGTGCTGATCACCGGGGAATCGGGTACCGGCAAGGAAGTGGTGGCGCGTTACATCCACGATCTTTCGTCGCGGTCGGATGATAGCTTCCTCTCGATCAATTGTGGTGCATTGCCCGAATCGTTGCTCGAGAGCGAACTGTTCGGACATGTCAAAGGCTCCTTCACAGGTGCAGTCAAGGACAAGACAGGGCTCTTCGCAGCCGCCGAAAACGGCACCTTCTTCCTCGACGAAATCGGTGAGACGACGGCGTCGACGCAGGTCAAGCTCCTGCGAGTGCTGCAGCAACGGGAAGTAATCCCGGTTGGTGCCACGGAGTCGTTGTCGGTGAACGCTCGCGTGCTGGCCGCGACGAACCGCGACCTCGAGGAAGAGATCAAGCGCGGCAGCTTTCGGTCCGACTTGTTCTACCGACTGAACGTGATTGCCCTGCACCTGCCGCCCCTGCGCAGTCGTGCAGATGACATTCCGCTCCTTGCCGCTGCGTTCCTCGCACGATCCGCAACACTGCGAAGTGAAGGCGTGAAAAGGATTTCGGAGGGCGCGCTCGATGCGATGATGGCCTACCAGTGGCCCGGCAATGTTCGCGAGCTGGAGAATGCCCTCGAGCGCGCGGTGATCATGACCAAGGGCGAGAGCATCGGCCCGGACGATCTTCCGGAGCGCGTGACCGCGCGTCGTGCGGAGCCCCTGGTGAGCGAACGGGTGCAGGCATCACCAACGCTCGAGGTGGTCGAGCGCGCGTACATCCAGTGGGTACTGCAGAACGAAGGCGGCAACAAGAGCCGGGCCGCCGACATGCTGGGCATCGATCCATCCACACTGTATCGCAAACTTGCGCGCTATGGAGAAGCTTGAAATGCGACCGAATCAGGAGAAGCGCCGTGGCCGAGCCGGATTCACGATCATCGAGCTCCTGATGGTGGTGGTGATCATCGCCATTCTGGCGTCGATCGGCATCAAGAAGTTCGGTGAATCGAAGCGGAAGAGCTACATCAGCGCGATGAAGTCCGACCTTCGCAACCTTGCGACGACGGCGGAGAGTCGGTTCGTGTCGGACAACTCGTATGCGGAGCTCACGGTGCCCGTCACCTCGACCGGCGTGACCATGGAGATCACGGCAACGGTGAACGAGTGGAGCGCCACGGCAACCCATGCCGGCGTGTCCGGCATCGTGTGCTCCATCGCGTCGTCGCGCCCCGGACCTGGCGGACGTCCGATGCCCGACTGCCAGTAGCGCGTCCTGTTGCAGGGTGCACGGCCTCTTGCAAAGCGAGAGACGCGCTGGAGTGTCACCCGCGGCGACAGAATGATGCAAAGCGTTGCACGACAACAACTTTGATTGAGAGCGCAGTTCTGGCCCGACCGTTGCCAATTGCCATGGTGTCGCGCTGGGCTCCACCCCGGGTTCAAGCGTCGAGCACCCCCCACCCATCGGAGATTTCTTACAATGCAGAAGCGCACTCGCAAGGGCTTTACCCTCATCGAACTCCTGATCGTCGTCGTCATCATCGGCATCCTGGCCGCGATCGCGATTCCGAAGTTCCAGGAGACGAAGGAAAAGGCGTTCATCACCGCCATGAAGTCTGATCTCAAGAATCTCGTGTCCTCCGCCGAGAATTACTTCGCCGACAACAACACGTATGCGGACTTCGACGCCCCGGCTGGCTCGTCGGGCGTGACGCTGACATACGTGGGTGTGGCGGACGGCTGGTCAGCCGAAGCGTCGCACGCCAATACGGAAGTGACGTGCTCGATCGCCGTTGGCAGCTCGAACGCTGGCGGCTCCGAAGGCGAGCCGATTTGCTCCAACGCTCCGGTCGCTCCGTAACGGCTCGAAGCAGCCCTCCCGGTCCGCTTGGGGCCGGGGCATGGAGGGGTCGGGCGAAAGCCCGGCCCTTCCTGCGTTTCTAGCCTCCCGTTCTCGCCCGCATCTTCGCGCATTGTTGCGCGCGCGGTGGTAACAGGGCAAACTCTCCCCCGTGCCGTCCACTCCACTCCCCTCCGTTTCCGGCCGCCTGATCTCGGCGGTGCTCGAGGTGAACGCGACGGCACTGGTGGGAGTGGTCGCGACGATGGTGATCACGGAGTACCTGCCGGGCGCGGTGCGCATCCCGGTCGTCGTCCTGCTGATTGTCCTCGTGTCGATCGTGTGGGCGCGCGTGCTGCGACGCCGAGTGAGCCGAATCGTCGAACGTCCGCTCGCCGAGAAACTCGCGGCGGCAGAAGCGATCGCGCGCGGCGAGCACACGCGGCGACTGGCGCCCGGCGAAACACTGGAGTTCGACCAGCTCGCGACCAGCATCAACCGCATGACCGAGCAGCTCCTCTCCGCCAATCAGTTGCGTATGCGGGTCGAGAAACTGGCGACGATGGGCAGGATCGCAGCTGGCGTGTCTCACGAGATAGGCAATCCGCTCTCGGCGATCGCCAACTACACGCACGTCATTCGCATGCGCACGGCGGACATTCCCGGCACGACGCAGCCGCTGGATGCCCTGGAACGTGAGATCGCGCGCATCGATCGCATCATGCGAGGCCTGCTCGACTACTCGCGCCCGCGTCGGCTCACACCGAAGCCCATCGTCGTCGACTCGGTCATTCAGGACGCACTTCGGCTGCTGGACGATCAAGGGGTGACGCGCCGCTTTGCGATCTCGTCGCGCTTCGAAGCGCCGGATGGGATCGTGTACGCCGAACGACACGACCTCGAGCAGGCGTTCGTGAACCTCATGCTCAACGCTGTCGATGCGATGGACCGGGAAGGGCGTATCGTGTTCCGCACGCGCGTCATCGATGCCACGGAAGTCAGCGAAGCCTCGGGCAAGCGGCACACGGACACCGAGAACGAAGTGTGGACGCACCGCCCGAGCCGTCGCGCGCTTGCCTGGCTCGCGCGGCCCGAGGCACCTTCCCGCGTATTGCAGATCGTCATCGCGGATTCGGGAACCGGCGTGGCCCCCGAAGACGAAGAGCGCATCTTCGAGCCGTTCTTCTCGACGAAGCAGCCTGGAAAGGGAACCGGGCTCGGGCTCGCCATCGTCGCGAGCACCATGGAGAATCTGGGCGGCACCATCTGGGTGCAGCGAGCCCGTGAAGGCGGCGCCGCGTTCATCATCCTGTTGCCGTTACACACCGGGGCGGGGATGATGGCGGTGACCGCTGTTTCCGGTGAGCACCCGCCGCTTCCGGAGTACTCGACCGCGGAAACCCCCGTTTCCTCCTGAGTTGAATTGCGCTTCGGCGCAATGATCGGATGACGAGACCCGGAAGGCGTGGGCGCATCATGGGCCCGTGACTTCTGCCCTCTCTTCTCCTCGACTTCGGCCGCGCCGCGGCCGCCTGCTGATCGAATGTCTCGTGAGCCTCCTGCTGCTCTCCGCGGCAGCGGCAGCGCTTGGTGCAAGTACGCGCGCGTTGGCGCTCCTCGCGGATGACGCAGTGCTGGTTGCGCGGGCGCACACCATCGGTTCCACGCTGGCCGAACGTGCGCACTGGCAGGCTTGTACCACAGGCGTGACGGTGATCAACAATGTCGATCGAGTGCAGGTAGACGCACTGTCCGTTGGTGACAGCGTCTCCCTGCGAACAAACGTCGCGGCGACCATCAGTCC
The DNA here is from genome assembly GCA_035638935.1 of Gemmatimonas sp. GTDB lineage: Bacteria > Gemmatimonadota > Gemmatimonadetes > Gemmatimonadales > Gemmatimonadaceae > Gemmatimonas. The sequence goes on from DASQZA010000169.1 coordinate 3,870, forward strand.
ATCACCGCTCGCACGCCGTACGCCCCGTACGTTGTCGATGAGCACGGGTCGGATCTGCCCATGACTTCGCATGCGCGCGCGCGAGGGGTTCCAAGCGGGCCACGGACGATCTGTCGCGGCACCACCTTGGTCG
>DASQZA010000170.1:0-10213 GCA_035638935.1 Gemmatimonas sp.
GACCTGGGAAGTGGTGCTCGTCGACAATTCGAGCACCGACGACACCGCCGCCGTGATCGATCGTTTCCGGGATCGACTTCCGATCCGCGCATTCGTCGAGTCCGCGCTCGGCATCTCGGCTGGGCGCAACCGCGCCGTCGACGAGGCACGCGGAGCGTACATTCTCTGGATCGACGATGACGCCCTCGTCTCGCCGCGGTGGCTCGCACATTTTCTCGAGGCGTTCGCACGATGGCCCGAGGCGTCGCTGCTCGGTGGACCCATCGACGTCGCCTTCGACGGCCCGCTCCCGGACTTGTTCGCGCGCGTCCTGCCGGAGATCGCAGGCATCTACGCGCAGCGCGATCTCGGTCCCGAGCCGATCGTGTTGCTGGCGCTGGAACACATGCTGCCGTTCGGGACCAACTACGTGACGCGAACGGTCGACCAGCGACGATTCCGTTACGACCCGGCGCTCGGACGACATCCCGATTTCCCCGCCCGCGGCTCCGAGGAAACGGACCTCATGCTCACCATGCTCGAGTCGGGGTTGCTCGGGCGCTGGGTCCCGAACGCGAAGGTCACGCACCTGAAGTCAGTCGACCGCGCGACTCTCGCCTTCATCGGTGCGCACAGCAGGGACTATGGCCGCTATCGCGCCACGCGATTCCCGCCCGCCGCGGGCGCGCATTTCGCGGGTGCACCCTGGGCAGCGTGGCAGCGCGTGCTGCGCTCTGCACGCCGATACGCCATGCAGCGAATCCGTCGGCCTCCCGAAGTCTGGATCCATGCCTTCGTCGAGCGGCACGAGGCGCTGGGTGCGCTCAGCGCCTACCGCCCACGAGCCCGCGGCTGATCGCAGTCGCGAGGTCGACGCGCCCTCGCGATCGCAGCAGCGGCTCGAGCTCTTCGTAGTACGGCCGTACGAACGACGAGCCCACGTCCAGACGGGCGATCGCCTCGGGAGTGTCCGGCCAGACAGTAAATGCAGCACGCACCGGTGCCGCGTCGGCCGCACCGAGCGCGATGCACTGCAGCACGGTCCGCACGCACTTCTCGCACTCGCCGCAGTTCCGCGCGCCACCACCCGGTGTCCGTATCAGGAAGCACACGCGCAGCACTGCGAGCGCCTCTGGCCAGGTGAGGAGCACACGAAGTTTCTCCAGCCGCGACCGCATCGGATGCGCCGTGTGCACGTCGAGATCGTCGGTCGAATGAAACGCGACCAGCAGTGGGTTCTGGGAGGTCCCGGCGGTGATGCCTGTTCCCAAACTGCCGATCGCGAGTGATCGAAGACGCGGTCGCATGAGGTGCCCGATCGCCGCAAGGTGCGAATCGTTCGCCACCATTCCCCACGCGTCGAAGCTGCGGTGAAGCGTGCGGTAGTTGGTGCGTACACGCGTGAGCGTCACACCCAGCTCTGCCGCAAGCGAATCCAGTCGGTCGGCGTAGGCCTCGGCGGCCGTGAGCCGCGCCGGGTCGGGAGCGCCATTCACGAAGTCGTACGTGTTGAAGCCGAACGCGAAGAGGCCACACCGGAAGCGTGCCGCGTGATCCCGCGGGAGGCCATGCACGCGATCCTGCAGCGCCGAAAGCGCGTCGACGCCACCCGAGAGGCAGAGCCCAGCGGCACGGGACGGAGCCTCGGACTCGAAGTCGCCGAAGCCTTCATGCAACTCGAGCCGCACCGCGCGAAGCGTGGGCCCCGCGCTCGCGATCACCGCCATCACCGCACGCGCCCCTTCCGCGAGGCGCGGCGAGACCTCGCCGTCCACCACGAGTCGCCGCTCGCCATACGACATCGCGAGCGGATACGCGAGCAACAGCGCCGAGTCGGCCGTCGGACGCACGAATGCCGCGTTCGACTCGGGCCACTCGAACCAGAGTGTCTCCGTACGCTCCGTCTCCTCCCACTGCAGCCGTGCCGAGAGGTGAATCCATCCGTCACGCCGCGAGGATGTCCAGGCGGAGATTCTCATGCCTCGCCGTCCGAGCGCATCGACAGAAGGCGCATCAACCCGGTCAGCGACTTCGGCGCGAATCCCTGGGCGATCGGATCGGCATGCGCCGCCGCGTGGTCTGGCGGCGGCACGAGCGCCGCGAGCGCCGCCGGTTCGAACCATTCGCTCGCGGCCGTGCGCCCGGACTCCGCTCGCGCACGCACGAGTCGCCAGCCCGGATTGTCGAAGTCGTACATGCGCGCATAGTAGCGTCGCTCGATCGCTCCAGCCGGCGCGGCACGTTTCGGCATTCGTGCATGCAGTGCAGCGAGGGCGCGGGACCATGGCCGCCCGAGCAACGGCCGCAGATCGTCGGCATTGCGATCGAGGGGGAGACGCGCCAGCGCGGGGAATTTTTTCCGGAGCAGGGCATCCTGCATCCGCCGCGAGGAGAGGAACTCGCGCGGAATGCTGCACATCACCTGGAGCAATTCGTGATCGAGGATCGGCAGAACGGGCCATGCCGAAAAACTCAGGCGCCAGGGAACTTGACCGGAATGGAACCGCGCATACCCTGCCATGAGCCAACGCCATGATGCTTCCGCGGGGTCCGGTACGTCGACCGCGAACTCGGTGAACCGGGTGCGCACGGCGTGCATCACGTCGTCGACGGTCGCGCGATACTGCGAGCGCACGAGTGCCTGGAGCGCGTGGGGTGCGAGTGCGTGCGCGTGGGTCCACGCGAGCATCCCGTCGCGCGAGTCCGGTAGTGGAGAGATCTGGCGAATCTCGAAGACGTAACCGCTGAGCACCGCACCGCCCGTCGCGCGGAGGGCGTCGGCCCCCGCCCATGAATGAATGGAGCTCATCCCGCTGGCGAGGCGCTCGTGCACGACCGCTCGATCGGCGAACTCCGGAAATTGTTCGAACGCGACATCATGCACCGCGTGTGGCAGTTTCAGCGTCCGGGCGACCGCCGCCGCGCAGGTCGCATCGTGATCGGTGTGCGCGCCGAGCGTGATCGCCGATGCCTCGCGGCCCGTCCTTGCCAGGCAGCCCACCAGCGTGCGCGAGTCGCGTCCGCCGGAGAGCAGGACGGAGAGTCGCGGGTGCACGGCCGTGTGCCGACGCACGGCAGCATCCTGCGCCGCGTCGAGCCGCTCGAGATGCGCGTCGAACGACAGCGTGCTGTCGGCGCCGCCGCTCGGCCAACTGAAGACCCGCTCCGCCACGCCGCCGGTGCTCGCCTGCCAGCGGAGCCGGACTCCCGCATCCAGTCGTCGCACTCCCTGCAGCAGCGTGTCGCCTCCGAACGACCCGCCGGTCAGCAGATACCCGAGCAGACCGGCGACGTGCAGCCCGCCATCGAATCGCGGGTGCCAGTAGAACGCCGCCGGTGTGGACGAGGCGATGAAGCACGCGTCGCGCTCGGCGGTGTAGAGCGGAAAGAGTCCGAGCAGGTCGGTGCCGACCACCACCGCGTCACGGTGAAGGGCGATGGCGGCGAAAAATCCGTCGTACGCCGCGCGGGTGGGCTGTGGCCCCATCCAGGCGGTGCGCAGTGCCGAGGCGCCTGTACGCCCGGTCTCGCCGGGAGCGAGGGCATCGCCGAACACGACTGCCGCTCCGATGTCGTCCTGTGCAGCGTCGATCGGCGCATCGGCGGCAGCCGCCCAGAGGATCGTCGCGGCTCCCGAGTCGAGCCGCCCGTGGACGAGCCCCGCGACCGGCGCGAGCCGCGCCGCTGCCTTGGCCACGAACGCTTCGCGTCGCGCGCGATCGGGGTCCGAAACGACGACGAAGTTTGCGATGGGGATCGACCTACTTCGTCGGCGGCGGCGGCGACCCCTTTGCACGGATCTGCTTGAACCGCGGGTCGTTGCGGAGCGGATCCCACGTCGGGTCGAGGTCGAGGTGCGACACCGACAGCCCCGACGGAATCCGAAGGGCGAGTTCGAGCGCGTCCATCGCCTCCGACCGATTGCCGACGAGGAGTTGCACGTGCGCCTCGTTGATGATCCAGTTCGGCCCGTCGAGCGCATCGTTCTGGAGCGACTCGGCGCGCTTGGCGAGCGCGATTGCCTCGTTCTTGTTTCCGGCGAGCGCCTCGGCCACGGCCAGCGCTCCCGCCAGCCATGCCACCTGGGGCGAGCGCGCCACTTGCGCGCGAAGCGAACGTCCCGCCGAGTCGACTGTCGCCTTGGCCGCGGCGGCCGCACCGAGCTCGGTGAGCGCTTCTGCACGCGCCAGCAGGGCCAGCGACGAATCGAGGCCGTAGTTCCCGGGACGGATGAGCGTCAGTCGCTCGGCCGCCGACGGATAGATCGTGCGCATCGGACCGGTGAGCCACTGCCCCGGGAGCAGGCGCCACCGCTCCGCCGGTACGACCTTCAGCGTGGAGTCGTGGGCGCGCCGCGCGAGGGCGCGGTCACCCGTTCGTGCGACGATGAGGCCCTGTCGCAACAGGTACGCATCGAGGAACGTCGGCTGCAGCGTCAGCACACGGTCAAGGTACGTGCCCGCCTGATCGTACTGGCGGATGTGCAGCTTGAGATGCCCGATGTTGAACCAGACGATGTGAAAACGTGGGTCGAACTCCGCCGCCTTCTCGTATTCCTTCAAGGCCTGCACCCACTGACCCTGGCGACGCCGGATGTTGCCGAGCTGCAGGTAGACCCACGCATTGCTCGGCTGTATCGCGCGCGCTTTGCTGAGGGAGGTCACCGCCTCCTCGTACTTCCACTCGCCCCAGTACAGGTAGAGGCCCTGTGCGATGTGGGTCTCCGCGAGATCGGGACCGAACCTGTTCGCCTTCGCGATCGCTGCGCGCGCGAGGGCGAGTCGTTCCGGCGTTTCGTCGAACCCGAGCCGATGCTTCCAGGCGTGTGTCTTGCCCAGCTGCGCCCACGCGAGCGCGAACGTCGAATCCTGATTCGTCGCCTGCTCGTACATCACGATCGCCGAATCGACGTCAGCGCGCTCCCAGCTCTTGTTGTAGTAGGCGTTGCCGCGCAGGTAGAAGTCGTAGGCCGTCATGTCCTCGGTGGGACGCGCGACGAGGCGCGCGCGCTCAGGCGCGATCAGGACACGATCGAGCGCCTCGATCACGCGTTCCGCGACCATCGCCTGCACGTCGAAGACCGCGGCGAGCTCCACGGTGAGGTCGGTCGACCACATCTGCGTGCCGTCCGAGACACGGATGAGGCGGATCGCGATCTTCACACCAGGCTTGCCGACAGCGAGGCGATCCCATCGGACACTTCCCTCGATCAGGTAACCGACGCCGAGCTCTTCGCCGATCTGCTTGACCGACTTGTCCGAGTTGCGGTACTGCGTGGCCGAGGTGCGCGCGATCACGCCGATGCTCGAAACGCTCGACAGGCGCGACGTGATCTCCTCGGTCACACCGTCGGCGAAGTATTCGTCTTCGGCTGCACCAACGTTCCGGAAGGGCAGCACTACCAGGCGCGACCGATCAGCGACACGGTCGCCGCTCATGAACTTCCGTGCAGCCACGCCGCCGATCGCAAGCACGAGCAGCATGATGACGGCGAACATCGTGGCCCTGCGACGATACCAAAGGATTGGCGTGACGGGCGATGGCGTCGAGGCGGTCCGCTTCGCGTCCGTCGAAGCGCGGCGTGTCCCGGAGCCTTCGGGTGCACGCAGCGCCAACGCGTGCGCGAACGCCTCCGCTGTGGCGAATCGATCGGACGGCACCTTCGCCATCGCGCGCTGTACCGCATCCTCGATTGCCGGGTCGATCGTGGTGCGCGCCAGGCACAACGATGGCACTTCGGCCGAGAGGTGGCGTGCGAGAATCACCTGCGCGGTCGGGCCGTTGAACGGCGGCTCGCCGATCAGCATCTCGTACGTCACGCAGCCGAGGGCGTACAGATCGGCGCGGCCGTCGACGCGCTCGCCACCGGCCCACTGCTCCGGGCTCATGTAGGCTGGCGTCCCGACGGCGAGGCCGGTCTCCGTGAGCCGATCGGTACCCGCCTGATCTATCGCGCGCGAGATGCCGAAGTCCATCAGCAGCGCGCGCCCGTCCGCGAGCATGATGTTGTCGGGCTTGATGTCGCGATGGATGAATCCTTGCCCATGCGCGACGTGCAGCGCAGTGGCGACCTCCGTCACGATCCGGATCACCTCGTCGATCGGCATTTGCAGCTCGCGATCCATCCGTTCGCGCAGCGACTCACCGTCGACGTACTTCATCACGTAGTACAACATCCCGTTCGCATTGCCGGAGTCCTGCACGGTCAGGATCCCCGGATGCTGCAACGTCGACGCGATCCTGATCTCACGCAGAAACCGGTCGTGCCCCACCGAGCCGGCGAGATCCGGCTCGAGAACCTTCACCGCGACCTGTTGTCCGGTGCGCTTGTCGGTGGCGAGGTAGACAGTGGCCATGCCGCCGCGACCGAGGAGTCGGATCACGTCGTAATCGGTCTCCAGGGCCTGCCGAACCTCGTCCAGATTGGATGTCATCGCGAGCGGAATGTCGACGCCAATACTAGGACTTGCAAGCGAACGCGCGGCCCGACCGTCGCGATTCCGGCCGTGCCGCGCGTGCTGAGCATCTCGCCCGTGCCGCAATCGTGGCGCTACCTCGACCAGCGACGTGGCCAACGCGTGAGGCAGACCGTCGTCCGTACGCGTGGCGCCACCGGTCGAACTGCCGATGCCCGTGCTTGACGTTGGGTCGATCCAGCATGGCGATCCGTGCCGTCTTCTCCGCAGCGCACCGCATCCGTCGCGAGTGTTCTGGCGGGAGCGGTTTCACCACCGGCGCCCAAACGGCGTGGTGGCGCACGCGCGGCGGGGCTGGTCGGCTGCAGGCCCTGCTGACTATCGCGCCGGAGATCGCACTGCACGTCGACGATGCGTCGACCTGCACACGGATCGCCGCCGGTCAGTCGTGGATCGAAGTCATCGGCAGGACGGCACCGGTGTCGGCGCACCGTGCCACATTCAAACGGTCTCCAGGGCAGTGCGTGACATGCGGGGCTGACGTCGGAGCTGCCGAACGTGTGCATGATCGCATACGACGAAGGCCCATGCCGTCTGCGCATGGGCCTTCGTCGCGTTGTCGTACAACGAGTTCACACCATCGGGGTGACAGGATTTGAACCTGCGACCTCCTGCTCCCGAAGCAGGCGCTCTACCGGGCTAAGCTACACCCCGAAACCAGTAAGCCTTTCTCGATACCACATGCGCCCGGAGAGACTCGAACTCCCAACCTTCTGATCCGTAGTCAGATGCTCTATCCAATTGAGCTACGAGCGCATCGTGCACTTCAGGTGCAGGCCGAGCAACCTACGCGTGCAATGCAGACGCGTCAACCATGACCGACGTGCGCATGATGCCTCCGACCACAGCGCCGCGCACGGCGGAAACGCCTGCCGGAAACGGAATCGGGTCCCGGTTTCCCGGGACCCGATGAGCGGTACAAGACTCGAACTTGTGACCTCCACGATGTCAACGTGGCGCTCTAACCAACTGAGCTAACCGCCCGACAACTGCGACCTGAGAGCGGGAAACGGGACTCGAACCCGCGACCCCAACCTTGGCAAGGTTGTGCTCTACCAACTGAGCTATTCCCGCATCACACCGACCAGGCTGCCCCGACCGGACCATCCCGTTCATGGAGGTGAGGGGAATCGAACCCCTGACCTCTTGAATGCCATTCAAGCGCTCTACCAACTGAGCTACACCCCCGGGACTGCCGCACGCCTGATGACGTCACAGCCAGTCGTCAGGAACCGCAAAGGGTAGCCGTGAGTACCACGTGTGTCAACCCGATCACTGGCGGGGAGGCGTAAAACGCATAGATTGCTTGGCTTACGTCATGCCACCTGAATGGCGGCGGGTTCGCAGGGCGAACCCTCGGGTGCGGCGGCGCGTTGCTCCAGAAGTTGAAGTGACGATGATGCTGCGACTCGGCGCCGATGGGGCGCTCGCGCCGCCCGGGATCGCTCGCGCCCCCAGGCTGCGCTTCAAATTCGCGAGTTCCGACTGAGGTTTTTCAATACATGACATGGCAGACGTGAAGCGCCGGCGCCGCAAGGCGACGCCAGCGGGGATCGCCCCGACGGAGCCCGAACGCGACATTCTCGATCAGTACCTCTATGAGGTGAGCACCTATCCGCTGCTGAAGGGCACGGAAGAAATCGAGCTGGCGCGAAAGATCCGGGCAGGGGATCCTGATGCACTGCAGGAGCTGGTGAAGCGCAACCTCCGCTTCGTCATCTCCGTCGCCAAGAAGTACCAGAACCGCGGCCTGCCGCTGATCGACCTGATCGGTGAAGGCAACGTCGGTCTCCTCACTGCCGCACGGAAGTTCGATCCCGACCAGGGCGTGAAGTTCATCTCGTACGCCGTGTGGTGGATCCGTCAGGCCATCCTGTCGTCGCTGGCCCGTCAGGGCCGTACCGTGCGCGTACCACTGAATCGCACCGCCGACCTCTCGCGCATCATCAAGGCGTCGGAGATCCTGCGCCAGAAGCTGCGGCGCGAGCCGAGCCCGGAAGAGCTCGCACAGCTGACCGGCCTCTCGGTCGATGTCGTGCAGTCGCTGGCCGCGCTGAACACCGGTGACGTCCGCCTCGATGCACCGATGGATCCGGAAGGCGACCGGTCGCTGATCGAGCGCTTCGTCGCCGACGAAATGCCGGATACCGAAGAGGAGGCGATGAACCGCTTCCTCAACGACGAGATCGAGCAGGCACTCAACACGTTGCCGCCGCGCGACGCCAAGGTGCTCCGCCTGTACTTCGGTCTGGAAGGCGGTCGCGAGCATACGCTCGAGGAAATCGGTTCGATGCTGGGCGTCACACGCGAGCGGGTGCGTCAGTTGCGCGACCGCGCGCTGAAGCGCCTGCGCGAGGGTGACGTGGGACGCGCGCTCGGATCGTTCGCCGCCTGATACACTCGCGGCACCGAACGTGAACAGGGGGCAGCCGGTGGTTTGCGGCTGCCCCCTGTCGTATTCTCTCCCCATGACTCCGTCCCGGAACCGGCACGAGCGATGATCGAACTCAAGGACGTCAACAAGGCCTTCGGCCCCAAGCGCGTGCTGGCGGGGTTCAGCCTCACCGTGCAGGAGGGCGAGACGATGGTCATCATCGGCTTCTCCGGCACCGGCAAGTCGGTCGCGATCAAGCACATGGTCGGGCTCCTCCGCCCCGATTCGGGAAGTGTGAAGGTGGACGGCCAGGAAGTGCCGACGCTCAATCGCAAGGAACTCACGGCCTTGCGTGCGCAGGTCGGCTACGTGTTCCAGTTCGCGGCCCTGTTCGACTCGCTCACGGTGGGCGAGAACGTCGCCATGGGGCTGCGCAAGCAGGGCACGCTCAGTGATGCGGAGATCAAGACGCGCGTCGCCGAGGCCCTCGACCTGGTTGATCTCCCCAACACCGAAGCCCGCTTTCCGGCCGAACTGTCCGGCGGCATGCGCAAGCGTGTCGGCATCGCGCGCGCGATCGCGCTGCGACCGAAGTACATCCTCTACGACGAGCCGACGACGGGACTCGATCCGGTCACCAGTGCCGTCATCGACGAACTGATGGTTCGCATGCGCGACCGGCTCGGCGTGACCGGCATCGTGATCACGCACGACATGCGGAGTGCGTATCGCGTCGGCACGCGCATCGCGATGCTGTACGAAGGCAAGGTGCGGCAGGTCGGGACGGTGGAGGAAATCAAGCAGTCGAAGGATCCAGTGGTGCGGCAGTTCATCGAGGGTCGCGCCGAGATGGATCCGGCTGCGTAGCGACGAGGTATCGGCATGCCCAGTCCGACGGATGCGCGGCGCGAGGTGTCGGCCGGTGGCGTGGTGTACCGCGTCGTCGACGATGTGCCCGTGTACCTGCTGATTCGTGACAGCTATCGCAACTGGGGCTTCCCGAAGGGACACCTCGAGTGTGACGAGGGCGCGTCGGAGGCGGCCGTGCGCGAGGTGTGCGAGGAGACGGGCCTGCCGACGGTCACACTGCGCGCGGAAATCGACACCATCGACTGGTTCTTCCGCTTCCGCGGGAAGCTCGTGCACAAGATCTGTCACTTCTTCCTGATGGAAACCGACTGCTCCGCGACCCTGCCACAACGCGACGAGGGCATCACGGCCTGCCGCTGGGCGAAGTTCGAGGAGGCGCGCACGCTGCTGGCATACGAGAACGCACGCGTGGTGCTCGAGCGCGCCCACCAGATCATCCGCGAGCGCAACGCGGCGCCCGGTGACCACCGCATGCGCAGTGTGGTGTGCCAGGAACAGGTGCCCTCGTTGTTCG
>DASQZA010000171.1:0-7460 GCA_035638935.1 Gemmatimonas sp.
GCTTCGTGGCCGCAAAGAAGAGGTGATGCGACGGGCAGTTCATCGGCTTGAGCGACATGTCGTGCTCACCCGTCTCGTTGTCGAGCACGAGGAACATGTTCTCGCGATACTTGCCCCAATGCCCCGACTGCTCCCAGAGGCGCTTGTTGTACAGCAGTGGCGTCTTGATCTCCTTGAACGCATCCTGCTGACGTTCACGCACGAATGCCTCGAGCGTGTTGTAGATCGTCGTGCCTTTCGGTGTCCAGAACACGCCGCCCGGCGCATGCGGAAAGAGCTGGAACAGGTCGAGCTGCTTGCCCAGCACACGATGATCGCGCTTCTTCGCCTCCTCGAGACGATGCAGGTGCGCATCGAGTTCTTCCTTTTTGAAGAATGCCGTCGCGTAGATGCGCTGGAGCATCTGGCGCTTCTCGTCACCACGCCAGTACGCGCCTGCCGCCGAGAGGAGCTTGAAGTGCTTGAGGTAGCTAGTGTCCTGCAGGTGCGGGCCGCGACACAGGTCGATGAACGGGCCGTCCGTGTACGTGCTGATGATCTCGTCGGTGCCCTCGAAATCGTCGAGGCGCTCGAGCTTGAGCGGATCATCGGCAAAGCGCACACGCGCCTCCGACAGCGACACCTCTTCGCGCACGAACGGATACTTCTCCGCGATCACCTTGCGCATCTCCGATTCGAACGCGGCGAGGTCATCCGGCGTGAAGGGCTGGGATACTTCGAAGTCGTAGTAGAAGCCGTCTTCGATCGCGGGGCCAAACCCGATGTGCGCATCCGGCCGAAGCCGTCGCACTGCCGTCGCAAGAATGTGCGCACCGGAATGTCGCAGCACGCCGAGCGCTCGCGGATCCTTGTCCGTGATCACGACAAAGGCCCCGGACTTGCGGAGCGGTGTCATGAGATCCTGCACTTCTCCGTCGAGCGCGACGGCAATCGAAGCCTGCAGCAGGCGTGCACCGATGGAGGCCACGACATCGCGAGCCAGCGTGCCGGAGGGCACCTCCCGCGTCGAACCGTCGGGGAGCGTCAGGACGAGCGTGGCGTGGGGTGCGGACGGCGGCTGGGACTCTGACATTGGCGCGATCTGGTACTGAGAAAGTGCGGGAACGACGCGAGAATGCGGATGGCTTCGCTTTCCTCGGTGAAGCTCGTGAAGTTATCGTTGAGGGGAAACCGGCGCCACCTGAGCGCACTCGTCCACCGGGGAAGATCATGGCAGCATCACGATTGAAGCGTCGTCTCGGGATCGGGCGGAAAAAGCGCCAGGAACGCGCAACGTCTGCGCTGCTGGTTGCGCTCGGCGCAGTGGCCGGCGTGGCACTGGGGATGGTGATCGCCGATCGCACCGGCGGGCTCGATGGCCTGCTCGGTCGCGTGCGCGGGAATGCTGGAAAGGGCGGCAAGGGCAAAGGGCAAGGTACCTTCGGCAACCCGGCAGGTTGGGGCCGCGACGAACGCCGCTCCGAGGCGTTCGATGGTCTGTCCGACGACGACAGTGAGCTGTCTCCCGAGTCGATCGCACACATGCACGTGCGCGAGCGAGCGGAGGGCCAGGAACTGAAAGGCCCTGCACCACGCGGCCGCGGCTGGCGTGGCGGCGTGACCTCGCGCCCGTTGCCTGTGGACACCGCTGCGCGATCGTCGAGTGATGACGTCCGCGCCCTTCCCTTGCGGCATGTGCCCGACGAGGCGGCCCTCGAGGCACGCGTGCTGGAGGCGTTCATCAATGATCCGGTCCTGCGGGAGCGGGCCATCGACATCTGCGCTTCCGGTACCGGCACCATCGAACTGACGGGGTGGGTGCAGGCAGGCAGCGAGATCGGGCACGCAATGACACTCGCGCGCGGGGTGCCGGACGTGACCGCAGTCATCGATCGCCTCGCGGTGCGTGGCGCCGAGCCGGCGCGCGATCACAGCGGCTACCGGTACGCCGGGCCTCCGCCAGGCGGCGAGGGAACGGCAATTCGGGCGGATTGACGGTGAACCGGACGTTCGGCCTGTTTCGACCTGCTTAGCTTTCGGGATGACCCCGACTGATTCGCACGCGCCATCGCCCGACGAACTCCCGCCGACGTACGTCGCTGCGGACATCGAATCACCCCTGTACGCGCGCTGGACCGAGCACGGTGTCTTCACTGCCGATGCCACGCGCGCCGCGACACGCGAGCCCTTCGTGATCGTGATGCCACCGCCGAACGTCACGGCGGTGCTGCACGTGGGGCATGGCCTGAACAACACGGTGCAGGATGTGTTGATCCGCTGGCGTCGCATGGCCGGCGATGAGGCACTCTGGGTACCGGGCACGGACCACGCGGGAATCGCGACGCAGAATGTCGTCGAAAAGGCGCTCGCGGTTGAAGGCAAGACGCGCGCGGATCTTGGCCGCGAGCCGTTCGTCGCGCGGGTCGCCGAGTTCGTCGAGCAGACCGGTGGCGAGATCCTCAATCAGCTCAAGGCGATCGGTTCGAGCGCTGACTGGACCCGCACCGCGTACACGTTCACGCCGGAGCTTTCGCGGTCCGTGCGTGAAGCGTTCGTGCGTCTGCACGAGGATGGTCTCGTGTACAAGGGGCATCGCGTCATCCATTGGTGCCCGCGCTGCGGCACGTCGCTGTCGGATGAAGAGGCCGAGTTCACGGAGACGGCGGGCAAGCTGTATCATATCCGCTATCTGCTGGCCGACGATCCATCGCAGTCCATCATCGTAGCGACGACGCGCCCGGAGACGATGCTTGGCGACAGTGCCGTCGCGGTGCATCCGGACGACCAACGCTATCGTGCGCTGGTAGGCCGCGACGTCGTGCTGCCGATCAACGGCGTGCGGATTCCCGTCGTGGCCGACGGCTACACCGATCCGGCATTCGGCTCAGGCGCGGTGAAGATCACACCGGCGCACGACGCCAACGACTTCGAAGTCGGCAAGCGGCACGGGCTGCCGATGCCGGTCGTGATCGATGCCCAAGGCATCGTGCGCGAAACCGAACAGGCGACGGGCCGCGTACCTGCCGAACTCGCGGGACTCGATCGCGTGATCGCACGCGCGCGCATCGTGGAGATGCTGGAAGCAGCCGGTGCACTGGTGCGCGTGGAGCCACACCAGCACAGCGTGCGTCACTGCTACCGTTGCGACACGGTGGTGGAGCCGCGACTGTCGGATCAATGGTTCGTGCGCATGCAGCCGCTTGCGGCAAAAGCACTCGATGCGCTGCGTTCCGGCCAGCTGCGCATCCTGCCAGACCGATGGGAAGCGGTGTACGTGAATTGGCTCGAGGGCATCCGCGACTGGAACATTTCGCGCCAGATCTGGTGGGGCCACCGCATTCCGGTCTGGTACTGCACGGCGTGCGACCATGCGCCGATCGTGTCGCGCGACGACGTGACGGCCTGTCCGTCGTGCGGCGGGACGGTGCGCCAGGACGAAGATGTGCTCGACACCTGGTTCTCCTCGTGGCTCTGGCCGTTCTCCACACTCGGATGGCCGGACAAGGACGCGCCCGACCTCAAGGCGTTCTACCCCGGCGACGTGCTCGTCACCGCGCCAGAGATCCTGTTCTTCTGGGTGTCCCGCATGGTGATGTCCGGCTGCTGGTTTCTCGACCGGCCGCCGTTCCACACGGTGTACCTGCATGGCACCGTGCGCGACATGCAGCATCGGAAGATGTCCAAGTCACTTGGCAATGGCATCGATCCGCTCGACGTCGTACAACTGTACGGTGCCGATGCGTTGCGCTGGACCATGGTGGCAGGCTTGGGGCTCGGCGTCGATGTCATGCTCGACCCGAGCGATCTCGACGCGTCGTTCGCTCCGGGGCGCAACTTCTGCACGAAGCTGTGGAACATCTCGCGCTTCCTGCTGACACGCGTCGGTACGGATCCGGTGACGGCGATCGGTGCCCTGCCCGAGAGTGCACTGACACCGGCGGATGCATGGATACTCGATCGGCTCGACGCGGCCATCGCCGACTGTGATGCGGCGCTCGGACCGGCGCGACCGGCCGACGGCGTCGCATGGTCCGAGGCCGAGCATTATCGAGGCCTTCGCTTGTCGGAGTACGCCGAGGCGGCACGCCGATTCGTGTGGAACGAGCTCGCGGACTGGTACCTCGAGTCCGCCAAGCCTCGTCTGGCCGGCAGCGGTGTAGACCGAGAGACCGCGCGCGCGGTCCTCGTCCACGCCTTCGATGGAGCATTGCGCTTGCTGCATCCGATCGTGCCGTTCATTACGGAAACACTCTGGCAGCGCTTGCCGGAGTCACAGGCGGACACGTTCCTCGCGCAAGCTCCGTGGCCGCGTCCGCGCGCGGTGCGCAGCAGCAATGGAACCAGCAACAGCAACGGCGCGGCATTCGAACTCGCGCGTGAAGCCGTGCAAGGCATTCGGCAGATCCGCTCGGAGTACAACGTCAAGCCCAGTGCGTTCGTCGATGCCGTGATCGTGTCCCACGGGGAACAGGCGACGCAGTTTACGGGTGGACTCGAGACCATCAGCACGATGACGCGCTCGCGGGTTACCGTTGCGACAGCCGTGCCCTCAGGCGTCGCGGCGCACCTGCTCATGTCTGGTGGCAGCGAGCTCGTGATTCCGTTGGCCGACATCGTCGATCTCGATCGCGAACGGCAGCGCATCGCGCTCGAGATCGAGAGTCTCGAAAAGCCATTGCTGTCGCTCGAAGGACGGCTCGGCAACGAGAAGTTCCTGTCGAAGGCGCCGGCAGAGCTGGTTGATGCCGAGCGCGCGAAGGCCGCAGAATGGCGTGGCCGCTTGACCGGATTGCAGGACAAACTTCGATCACTCGGCGCATGACGCTCCGCATGACCCTGCGCGTTGCGCTCCTCGGTGCCGCGGTGTGTGCCGCGGCCGTGGCCGGCGCTTGTGCGAACGTTACCGAGCCACCGGGTGGCCCGCCGGATGTGAAGTCGCCGGTGGTACTCAAGATTACGCCGGATTCCGGTGTGATCGCGACGCGCATCAAGGAAGTCGTCGTGCAGTTCGACGAAGTCATCAGCGAGACTCCGCGCGGCGCACAGAATCTGGCCGAGCTGGTGTTCATCAGCCCGAAGAGTGGCAACGTCGAAGTCGACTGGAGCCGTTCGAAGCTGAGCATCAAACCGTCCAAGGGATGGCGCGCGAACACGGTCTATTCGGTGATCATCAATCCCGGAATTCTCGACCTGCGCAACAACCCCGTCGACAGCACGATCAGCACCGTGTTCAGCACTGGTGGGCCGATACCGAATACACGACTCACCGGCGCCGCATTCGACTGGGCTGCCGGGAAGCACGCGCCGCGTGCGCTCGTGGAGGCGCTGTTCGTGGATTCCACGAGGAAGGACACGACCTTTTATCAGACTCTCGCGGACAGCTCCGGACGGTTCGAGCTCCGCTATCTTCCGGCCGGGCCCTACCTGTTGCGTACCGTGCTCGATCGCAACAACAACCGCGGGCTGGAGCCACTCGAGCCGTGGGACACCACGCGTGTGGTCGTCACGCAATCGGCCCGCGCTGACCTCTATGCGTTCGTGCATGACACGGTCGGCCTGCGCATCAGCGATCTGACGCTTCTCGATAGCGGACGCACCGTCAAGATCACGTTCGACAAGCCGTATGCACCGGGTCCGGCCATGTCCACGGATCGCATTCGTGTGTTGCGGCCCGATTCGTCGGCACTGACGGTGCTGCGCATCGTCACCCCGCTCGAGCGTGCACGCGAAGATTCGGCGAAGGCGGCCGCGCGTGCAGATTCTGCAGCGCGTGCCGGGCGTGATACCACCGCCGCCGGGCGGCTTCGCGCGGATTCGATCGCGCGACGCCGGACAGCAGACAGCCTTGCGGCACGGGATCGCGCGCAGCGCGAGGAGCGGCGTCTTGCGGCGTTGCGAGGGGGCCGGCCCGCACCACCCCGTGATACGACGCCTCCCCCCAAGTTCGAACGACCACTGGTGTACACGGAGCTGTTCGTGCTGATGCAGCAGCCGTTGCCGGATTCGACCCGGATTCGTGTGCTGGTGCGGGACTTGAGCAGCCTGTCCGGCACCGTGCGTTCGCCGACCCGCGAGATCGTGACGCCACGGCCGCCGCGTGCGCCTGCTCCTGCGCCGGCGCCGGCGCCGGTGCGCCGCGATACGCTCCAGCCGCGGTGATCGACACGGCGGTCGATCCCCTGGTCGCGCTTCCTCGTCGCGCGCTCTTCCTCGATCGCGACGGGACGTTGATTGCGGATGCGCACTACCTGTCCGATCCTGCCGGGGTGCGCTTGTTGCCGGGAGCGGCGGCGGCAGTGGCCGAGGCCAACGCAGCGGGCGTGCTCGTGATCGTGGTGACGAACCAGTCTGGAATCGCTCGCGGCTTGATCACCGCGGCGCAGTACGAAGCGACGCGCGAACGAACGGTCGCGTTGCTCGCCGCAAAGGGCGCGCGCGTCGACGCGACATTCCACTGCCCGCACTGGCCCGAGACCACTGGCCCCTGCGACTGCCGGAAGCCGGGCCTCGGCATGTACCGGCAAGCCGCGGCGCAATTCGGGATCGCGCTCGATGTCGCGGGCTACATCGGAGACCGGTGGCGCGATGTGCAGCCGGCACGTGAGACTGGCGGAATCGGCGTACTGGTTCCGGGCGGCGAAACACCGGAGGACGATGTGGAGACGGCGCGCGTTCACCTCGGGCCGCGTGTGCACATTGCCGCAAGCGTGACGGAAGCCGTGCGCCTCGCGCTTGCCGGGCTCGCGTCAACCCCGGAAGCGCAGCAGCCCCTGCACCACGCGGCCGACCCGGAGTAGAATGACGGCCATGCGAATCGCGGTGCTTGCCTCGGGTGGTGGGTCCAATCTGCAGGCGCTGCTCGACCACCTGGCGACACTCGGTGCGACGGCCCCGGGACAGGTGGTGTGGGTGGGCGCAAGCCGCGCGGACGCCGGGGCGCTCGCGCGTGCGAGTGCGGCGGGTATTGCGAGCAACGTCGTCACCGACTTCGATGTCGGCGACGATCTGCTCGCCGACCTCGCCGCTGCTCGTGCCGACATGGTGGTGCTCGCCGGATATCTCAAGCGCGTGCCACCGGCAATCGTGCGAGCGTTCCACGGTTGCATGCTGAACGTGCACCCGGCACTGCTGCCAGCGTTTGGTGGCGCTGGCATGTACGGCGAGCGGGTACATGCGGCCGTGATCGCATCGGGTGCACGGGTCACTGGTGTCACCGTGCACTTCGTGAACGAGGAGTTCGACAGCGGTGCCATCGTTGCGCAGTGGCCCGTGCCCGTGCTCGAAGGTGATACGCCGCTGGTGCTTGCTGCGCGAGTGCTGCGCGCGGAGCATGCGCTGTACCCCCGCTGCATTGCCGCCGTCGCGGCTGGCACCATCATACTTGGCACTGACGGACGCGCGCACGGTACACCGGCGGAACTGCTCCCGGAATTCGCACTGCCGCAGTAGCACCCATGCGCTAGCACGCATGCTCTGACACG
>DASQZA010000172.1:0-3832 GCA_035638935.1 Gemmatimonas sp.
CGGCGCGGCTTCTCGACGATGTTCGGCAGCGGCAACACGCCGGCGGCGACGATGCGCTCGCCGACGACGTTGAACAGCAGCGTGGCGTTCGTACGCCCGCTCAGGGTCGAGTAGGTCACGCCGGCATTGACGACATACGGCGCCTGACCGACGAGAGCACGTTCCTGATCCGTCACCGAAAGGCCAGCCGTGGTATCCAGCGACACGGATGACTTCATGATCGTCACGTTCGTGAATCCGCTGAACGGCTCGAGCCACGAACCGAGGAAGCCAAGCTGCTTCCGTGCCTCGAGCTCGACGCCAACGTTGGTCGCGCTCACGGCGTTCTGGTAGCGTGCCTGATACGCGCCGGAGGTAGCCGACTCGACACGTTCGATCGGCTTGTCGAACTGCTTCGCAAAGACACCGACGCTGAGCACCTCTCCCGAATTGGGGAAGTATTCGTAGCGCACGTCGTAGTTGTTGATCAGCGACCGCACGAGCTTGTCATTGCCCGTGACGCTCACGCCGCCAAGCACATCGCGGAATGTAATCGGGGCCAGCTCGCGATACTCCGGGCGCGACAGTGTTCGCGTTACGCCGAGGCGCAGGTTCTGCGTCTCCGTGAGCTTGGTGTTCACCAGCAGCGACGGCAGCACGTCCGTGTCGTCGAGCTTCGCCGTGGCGATGAATCCGCCCTGGGTGTTGGCGTTCACGGTGATGTCCGCCGACTCGACGCGGGCACCGGCAATGACGCGGATCCGCTCACCCAAACCCCAGTCAGCCATCGCATATCCAGCCGTCGTGCGATCCGTGGCGTCATACGAGCCCGACTGACCAATGGGCTGCACGTTCAGCACGTTGCAGAAGTCACATGCCTGTGCGGAGCCGAAGATTTCCTCTGGCCGCTGCGTCAAGACTTCCGTCGGCGCGCGCGTGATGAAGGCGAAGATCGGCGCGTTGGCCGTGCGATCGGTGGCGCGGTAATAGGCACCCACCTTGAGCATGTTCTGCGACGTCGCGCCAAGATTGAACACGTGGTCGACCTGCCCGGTGCTGTTGCGCTCGTTCAGGTCGAAGTACAGCCGGCGTGCCCCATCGAGCGATCCGAGCAGCACGAACTTGCCGTCGCTGCCGCGTGAGTACACGACATCGGAACGATCGGGTTCGCGGCGAGTCGTCGATGCAAGCGTGCCGGCCCAGCTGGTCTTGTTGCGTGCACCGAGCTGATGCTCACCCTGCAGCGTGGCCGTCGAGACACCGCGCTCCACGTACCGCAGGGTGGTACGCGCAATGCTGTCGCCCAGATTCGCATCGAAGCCCCGGTCGACGCGGGCCTCGTTGTCGGCGCTGCGCGTGGCAGTCGTGTTGAGTGCGATGCGGGAACCCGTGCCCACCATCGTGGAGAAGTTTGCGATGCCGCCCCACTGAATGCTCGACCGGCCGGTGCTGCCGGCAAGGCTGAGCACGGGCAGGACCGTGTTGTTCGCGCCCTGCTGACCGACCGCGTAGCGCTCGTCGGCGCGCGTCTCTTCGGAGTACCCGTAGTTGCCGCTCAGCACATAGCCGATACGCTGGCCAAGGATCGTATTGCCGCCGGTCGACGCACCGAATGAGCCCGTACCGCCACCGTTTCGCGGCGCGGCCGTCCACACGTTGCGCTGCTGCGCCGTGATCTGATTGTACTGGGACTGCGTGACATTACCGGTGAAGTTCGTCGCGGCGAGGGCAGCCGGGATGTTGCGGGCAGCGCCGGCAAAGCCGAACAGCTCACCGCCGGCGCGGCTGGCAAAGGGCAGCGATTTGCCGAGTACGCGATCGTTGCCGCCAAAGCTCGCGGAATAGTTGATCTGACGAGCCGCCGGAAACTCACGGGTGCGAATGTTCACGTTCGCACCGGCAAAGTCACCTGGCTGGTCGGGAGTGAACGTCTTGCTGAGGGTGACTTCCTGCAGCAGGCTCGCGGGAAACAGGTCGAGCGGCACGACCTTGCGCTCGGGCTCGGGGCTCGGAATGCGCGCACCGTTGAGTGATGCGGTCGTGTAGCGCTCGCTCATCCCGCGTGCCTGCAGGAACTTGCCGTCCTGCACGGTGACGCCGCTCACACGCTGTGCAGCCTGTGCAGCGTCGCTGTCCGGGCTGCGTGCGATCTGCTCGGCGGTGATCGCGTTGACGACGTTTGTCGCGTTCTTCTGCTGGTTGAGCGCGTCGCTGACCGTACCCTTTTCCTTCGTCGCAGTCACGGAGATCGCCGTGAGCTGCGGGGTCGCGGCCGTCATGCTGATGTCCTGCTCCAACACGCCACCGGCTGGTACCAGCAACCCGGTCACGGTCTTCTGCGCGTAGCCGATGAAACGGACTGACAGCGTCGTCGTACCGGCGGAGACATTCATGATCGTGAAGCGCCCGTTGACTGCGCTCATCGCACCACTGGGCGGCGTTGAGCCGACCACTTGCACGACGGCACCTACGACCGGCTGGCCACTTGCGGCATCGATGATGCGACCGACGATGCGCCCTGTGGTTGTGGTAGCAGTTGCAGCAACCTGCGCAGCGGCGCTTGGCGCACCGAGTGTAACGAGTGCAACGGCGGTGATGACGCCTGCCAACAGCGTCGCCGCGGACTTCATGACTGCAGCACCGACTGCGCGCAGCGAGACGACCGGTTGAGCGACGAGACGCACGTTCGCGGAATTCCGCATGAGGATCGGGCTAGGGTACACATCGCAGCAGGACTATGGGTCCGATTGCGGGATGCCACAAAGCTCCGTGACCTGCGTTTCGACCTTTCTACAAACGTGCAACGATTGTGTCACGGGCAGCCGAGCTCATCAATTGCGCACTGGATCAGAGGCTGGAAAGAAAGCGTGGCTGGTTGCCTCTCGTCGATTCACGTCGTAACGTCGCCCGAAATGGGCCGACCTCACGTAAATCACGACGGGCGACGCGTCGCCTCTCCCCCCAGCCGGGTGCTACAGACCCGTGCTGAAGCATTGGCCATGGCGGCGCGCGCGCTGCGCTCGGCGGAGCACGTTTGCATCCTGACCGGTGCGGGCGTCTCGGCGGAAAGTGGCATTCCCACATTTCGCGACGCCGTGTCTGGCGTCTGGGCTCGCTTTTCCCCGCAGGAACTCGCGACACCGGAAGCCTTCGCCGCACATCCTGAGCGCGTCTGGCAGTGGTATGCGAGCCGGCGCTCCGCCGTCCGCGACGCGCAACCCAATCCTGCGCATGCGGCACTCGTGTCCCTGGCGGCACGTGTGTCCCACTGCACGCTCGTGACGCAGAACGTGGACGACCTCCATCAGCGTGCGGGAAGCCACGACGTCATCCGGCTGCACGGTTCGCTTCTGGACGTTCGTTGCAGTGCAGGGTGCCCGGGGTCGTTCACGCCGGATGCTGCAGGGCAAGATGCGCCGCCACCGTGCACCCGATGTGGGGCTCCGCTCCGTCCCGACGTCGTGTGGTTCGGTGAACCGCTGCCCGCAGAGCCGTTCGAAGCCGCGCGAGCCGCCGCACTCGCGTGCGACTTGTTCCTTTCCGTTGGGACCTCAAACGTGGTCGCTCCCGCCTCTTCGCTGCCATGGCTCGCGGCCTCGCACGGAGCCACGGTGATCGTGGTCAATCCGACCATGGAGGGACAGCGCACAGGTCCGAGCATTCTGCCGCTGGAAGGACCTGCCGGCGTGATGCTTCCTCGTCTGGTGGAAGCCGCATTTGCAGGCAAACGGATCCGAAGCCGAGATCAGATCGGCGGGCCCTAGAGTCCGGGCCGTTGTCGCCCTGCCATCGCCACAATCACGGACGCGATGATCAGGACCCGTTACGTGAGCTTTCGTCCTGCGCTGGAAAC
>DASQZA010000173.1:0-5609 GCA_035638935.1 Gemmatimonas sp.
AGTACCATCGGTCAGTTCGCGCATACACCACGATCTGCAGCTCAGGCGTCAACGTGAGCTGATCGTCGGCGGTGACGATCGCAACCTCGACGCCGCCGTACATCGCCAGAGGAAGTCGCAACCGGCCCACCACCTCGCGCACGTCCGGAAGCGCGAGCGAAGTGCCCTGCCAGGACAACCTGTCGCGAAGGCTCTCGATGAACACATCGACGGCCGGATCGAGGTGAAGGGCCAGCGCCGGCAACAAATCCACCGCGCGCTCGCTGTTCGTGCCGACCAATGCCACGAAGAACGCGCCGCGTTTCCCCGCGACGAACCAGTCGTTGTCCCGGCGAAATCTCGACGCAACGTCCGCGGTGAGACCAGAGCGGTCGGCCATGCGGTCAGGGGGGTGCGATGAACGAGGCATGCAGCGCAGCCGCTCGCTCCAGAAGCAGCCCGCGCTCGTTGCGCGCGGGATCCTCGATCACGTCTGCCAGCAGCACTCCCAGAATTCGCCCGACGACCGGACCGGGGCCGATACCGATCATGCGCATATCATCACCGTCCAGTGCAAGATCCCCGGTCTCGATCGCGTCATGGTATGCCACATGGACCAGCCTGCGGTGCAAGGTACGCACCGCGGAGGGGGCCGGACGCGCATGCTCGGGCAGCGTTGCCCAGTTCGCTGCCGCGATGCGCATGAACGCCGGAGTGCGCGTTCGCCCAACGGCCGACGCGAGACGGCGAAGCTCGGCGTCCGTAGGTGTGAGTGGACTCGCTGCACCCGGGCCGAGCATCGTCTCGGTCAGGCGAGCGCCAAGCCGAGCCCAACGATCCGTGATTGCGGAGATCCACGCGATGTCCTGATTCGAAAACCGTAGCGCGCGGAGTGCTCGCTGCGTGACGTGCTCGTCGCATTCCCCGAACAGCGCAGCAATCCGCAACGCACGCCGCTGGGGCCGACCACGAAGCCCGGGCCGTGGCAGACAATCGATCGCGGCGAGCGCTCCATCGCTCACGGTGGACAGCGCCGGAGCGAGCGATGCGAACGCCCCTGCCTCGCGCCAGCGGCGGAACGCAATCGATGGACGCGTGACCTGCTCCATCGTCTTCTCGATCTCCTGCTTCACGCGCTCCGGCGAGAGTCGGCTGAGAAACGGTGCGCTGCCGGTGACCGCGTTCCACGTCGATGGCTCGATCCGGAAGTCGAAGCGGGAAGCGAATCGAATGGCGCGCAGCGCGCGCAATCGATCCTCCTCCAGTCGCAATTGTGCGTCGCCAACCGCCCGGATGACACGTTCGCGCAGATCGCCCTGCCCATCGAAGGGGTCATGCAGCCGCTTCTCCAGTGGATGGTATGCAATGGCATTCACCGTGAAATCGCGCCGCGCGAGATCGTCGTCGAGTGACGCACCGAACTCGACGATCGCGTGTCGGCCATCGTGCTCCACATCGCGCCGAAACGTCGTGACTTCGTGCATCACGCCCTTGGCATCGAGCACACCGATGGTGCCGAACTCGATGCCGACGGGGACTGTACGCCGGAACAGTCGCTTCACCTCGGGAGGCTTCGCCGCGGTCGCGATATCCCAGTCCAGGTTGGACTCGCCAAGCAGTGCATCGCGCACTGCCCCACCCACGCACCATGTCTCGTAACCCGCACCGATCAGGGTGCGCGCAATCGCCACCACCTCGGGCGGGGGACGCAGGCGCTCGAGTGACGGTGTCACCCGCAGAGAACGCTGCCGCCGTTCACGTTCAGCACTTCCCCCGTGACATGTCGCGCCAGCGGGCTGGCGAGGAACATGATGGGCCCCGCAATGTCGGACGGCGCGGCCACACGCCCGAGCGGAATCGCGGCTTCGATGCGGGCACGTCCCTCACCCGCGAACGGCTGTTCAACGGCCTCGGTGTCGACCCATCCGGGCGCAATGCAGTTCACGGTGATGTCCCGAGGTCCGAGCTCGACGGCAAGTGACTTCACGAACGAGATCATTGCACCCTTGGACGCGGCATAGTCGGAGTGCCCTGCCTCGCCGCGCTGCCCGGCCGTGCTGGAGACGAAGATCAGCCGTCCGCCAGCCGGCAGCACCCGCGCTGCCGCACGTGCACCATAGAACATCCCGTCGAGATTCGTCGCCATCGTCGAACGCCAGCGATCATCGTCGAGTGCATCCACGGTCACGGGATTCGGCGGCCAGTAGCCCGAATTACCGACATAGATATCGACGCCGCCCAGCATCTCCACTCCACGCTTCACGAACTCGTCGTTTGCCGCGCGCGTGGCAAGGTCGCCCGAATACGCGAAACTTCGTACGCCCAGCTTGGACAGCACGCCCAACATCGTGTTCGCGTCCGATTCACGCGACCGGTACGCGAAACCGACGTCTGCGCCGGCAGAGCCCATCATGCGTACCACTGCCGCACCGATGCCGCGCGAGCCCCCGGTCACGAGTACGCGCTTTCCCCTGAGATCAATCATGCGAAGCTACCCATAAGGATGATCGCCAAGCCGAAGCCGTGCCTTCGAATGCTGTACGATTCACAGCGTCGCCTCGATGGCGTCGCAGATCGCGTGCTGTATGCAGAGATGCAGCTCCTGCGTGCGATCGGTTCGATCCGACGGCACGACGATACATACGTCGGCCACGTCGCGCAGCTTCCCCCCATCCTTCCCGCTGAGCGCAAGCACCTCGACGCCCCGTGCGCGCGCCGCCGCGGCAGCAAGCAGCACGTTCGTCGAGTTGCCACTGGTGCTGTGGATGACCAGGAGGTCACCGGGGCGAGCGAGCGCCTCGATCTGCCGTTCGAAGATATGGTCGAAGCCGAAGTCGTTGCCGGCTGCCGTGATGAGCGACGAATCCGTCGTCAGCGCGATCGCCGGGTACGCGCGACGATTTCGCGTGTAGCGCACCACGTACTCCGTCGCCATGTGTTGAGCATCCGCCGCTGAGCCGCCGTTGCCGCAAAAGAAGAGCGTGCCTCGGCGATCGACCGTTGCACGCACCATCGCTAGTGCGCGCGTGAGGTCCGCCTCGAGTACCTGCGCGCTGCGTTCAGCCGCGGCCGCCAGTTCGCGCAGCGCAAGCAAGATGGATGTCGAAGAGGACGAGCTCATGAGATCGAGTCGACGTACACGGTGAGGATGCGGAAGTGTGGCATTCGCGTGAGAGTGTTGGCGCGTCCTAGTGGCCGAACAAGCCGCGTAAGCGGTCTGTCAGCCCCGGCCGCAGGGGCGGAACCGGCAACGGCTCCTCGTTCGACAGCACCAACTCGGCGTTCGTGTGTGTCAGCAGGTCGACCTGTGCGTCGCCACCACGCGCGATGAGCCACTCGCGCACGGTCGACAAGGCCCGCTGATCACCATGATTGTCCGACGCGAGCACGTCAATCAGGCCGTGCGCAAGCATCGCACGCGCGAGCTCGGCTGGCGCACCGCGGCCCATGAGCACCGAGGCATCGGTCTGTATGACGACGCCGAACGATCTCCACTCCTTCACGTGGTCGATCGTGCAGCCATAGTAGCGCTCCGGATGCGCGAGCACTGGCGTTCGGCCGAGGCGTGCGATGCGACGTAGCTCCTGCGTCCCACCGGGCGGAAGTCCACCGCGGGTGAATTCGACCAGCACTGCGCGGGAGCCACCAAGGCCCAGTTCCACCGCGGAGAGATCGGTGCCTGGCGAGTCGAGCATGATCTCCCAACCCATGCGAAGCTCGATCGTCGACGGCGCGCGGGCGCGGAGCGCTTGGAGAATCGCCATGTACGCGTCGTACGGTGCAGCCATGGCCTTCGACGCGTCGAGGTGCGGGGTACACACCAGCACCGCCACGCCATCGTACGCGAAGCGCTCCAGCACCGGGACGCTGACGTCGAACGACGGAGATCCGTCATCTACACCCGGCAGCAGGTGAGAATGAATGTCGATCACGGCGCCGCGGTCATGCCGCAATCATGCGCGCTGCTTCAATCTGGCCGCCCTTCAGGAAGCGCAGAGATGCGCGCCATCGCGCGCGCAGCCCGCTGCTCGAGTGTGCCCGGCGACTGCGCGGCGGCCTCGAAGGCGTATGACACCAGCGCATCGACCGCAAGCAGGTCCACAGCCGTTCCGCGTGACGTGCACCCGGACACGAGCAACTCGTTCAGCAGCCGTTCACCCACCTCGAGACAGACATCGGGCACCCGGTCGCCTGGCTCCGACGCAAAAGGGGAAAGCAGCCCTTCGATTCGCGTTGCAAGCGCCGCTGGAGGACGCGGGTCCAGCGAAGCAAACCAGCTTCCGACCGTTTCCGTCTGCACCGAGGTCACTCGCTGCTTCCCATCTGTCGCAAGACGTCCGGCCCTGCGGCCAGCGCACCGTCGACATGTGCTGCATCGATTCCGGCTTGTGCCATGTGCGGCTTGCCTCCGCCACGGCCGCCGAACTTGGCCGCGACTTCGCGGACGAACACATCGGCGCGAAGCCCGCGTTCCCGTACATCGTCGGTGGAGACCGCGAGCAGTGCGCCCTTGCCATCCGCGAGGGATGCGCCCAGGAGCGCGACACCGCTGCCCAGCGCCTCACGCACGGCGTCGCCGAGCGCCTGCAGCGCCTTGACGTCCGGCACGTCGACCCGCGATGCGACGAAACGCGCACCACCGACGTCGGTCGCTGCAGCTGCAAGCTGCTGCGCGAGACCGCCGCCGGTCGCTCCGCCACGATGTGCCTCGTCCAGACGCTTCTCCAGTTGCCGACGCTCGTCGATCAGAGCATCGAGCTTCCGTTCGATCTGTTCCAGTGCCCCGGATGCATGTCCCATCGGGACCTTGAGCCGACCGGCGATCGCCGAGAGCGCTCGCTCGCGTTCGGTGAGGAACTGGAACGCGCGCGGGCCTGTGAACGCCTCGATGCGACGTACGCCTGCGGCGACTCCGCTCTCGGCCACGATGCGAATCAGACCGATCTCGGACGTGTTGCGGACGTGCGTGCCGCCGCACAGTTCCACCGAAAGCGAAGGAATCTCGACCACGCGCACGACGTCGCCATACTTCTCGCCGAAAAGCGCCATGGCACCGTTCGCGACGGCATCGGCGTACGCCTCTTCACGCGTGCGGACGGGCACTGCCGCCCAGATGCCCTCGTTCACGCGGGCTTCGATGGTTGCGAGATGGCTGGCGGAGATCGGTCCATGATGCGTGAAGTCGAAGCGCAGGCGGTCGGGTGAGACCAGCGATCCGGCCTGATGCACGTGCTCGCCAAGCGTCTCGCGCAGCGCCGCATGCAACAGGTGCGTCGCCGTGTGGTTGCGTTCGGTGTCACGACGTCGCTCGCGCGGCACCGATGCACGTGCAGGCCCGAAACCGATCTCGCCGGTCGCTGTCCCGATCGCCGCGATGCGGCCGTCGATCTTGCGCACGTCGGACACCTGCACGGACCAGCCCTCGCCGGTGATCGCGCCGTTGTCACTGACCTGGCCGCCCGACTCCGCGTAAAACGGGGTCTCGCGAAGCATCACCGCAACCCGTCCATCGCCCATCGTTCGCACGGCCGTCACTACGGTGTCCACGTCGGTGACGTCATAGCCGACGAAGCGGCCAAGCCCGTCTGCGTGTTCTGCCGCCTGCGACCATCCTGCCGGGTCGCCGAACT
>DASQZA010000174.1:0-18182 GCA_035638935.1 Gemmatimonas sp.
GGTACGCCGTGAACGTGCGAAACGTTACGCCGGGAAACTGCGGCGACTGCTCGACGTCGCCGTCCACGAAGCGGAAATCGAGCGCGCTCGTATCGGGCACAGCGTTGACGTATCGTATCAGCGCCGCCGGCGCCAACTCGGTCTTGACGCCAGTGACGTCATCTTTGCACGCGCCGGCTGCCAGCAAGCCGCCCGTCAGCGCAACGAGGGAACGGAAACGCATCTAGTGACTCCGGAAGCGAATGGCGAGGGGAATGCGAACCGTACCTGGTCCGCCACCTGTGGGAGGGCGAGACGGGTCTGTCTCGATTTTCGGTGAATCGTCATCGAACGTACTGCGCAGGATGAGGTACAGCACGGCAGCGCCCGCGACGCCGGCAGCCAGCGCGGTGCGTCCGCGCGAGAGCGACTTCTGGCGTGCCGAACCGTACAGCTCACGCTGCACTGGCATGGGTTCACCGGCCCAGTTTTGCGAAGTGCCGCGCAGAGTCACCGATTCACTCATGCTCAGTGTCACCTCGGTCTCACTGGCGCGCACCACCCGACCGCGGAGCTGGTCGATCTCCGGCCCGACACGCTCACCGAGTGCGACGCGGCCGCGATCGGTGAGCACCAGCGAAACGTCGGCACCAGGTTGCGGAGTCGTCGTAATGGGTCGGTAGCTGTAGCACCCGACTACGCTGCTCAACATGCCCAGCAGCAGCGCGCCGCGCATACGTGAACCAGTCATCGATCAGGGAAACCCGTATGTCCCGCGCGCCGCGCCGCCGACCTGGCCGACACCGCCCGAGTTGGTATAGGGGGACTGCCGTACGTCACGCTCCTGCCACGGTACCGGGAAGTACAGCGGCGTGCCCTGCGGAAGGTCGCCCCATCCGCGCGAGTCGAAGTACCACGCGCCGTAGCTCAGGTACGCCATCTCCATGCGCTTCTCCCACTTCATCGCTTCGAAGATGTTGCCGCATGCAGTCGTGTACGTTCCGCCTGCATTCGACGGCACGCGTGGCACGCACGCGCTGCCACCGGGAACTGGCTGCGTTGCAGACGTGATGACACCAGTCAACGCCGGAAGCCCGCCTCGGCTCACCCGCGACCGGTCGATCATGTCGGCCGCCAGCGTGAAGTTGCCGGCTCGGATCGCACCCTCGGCGATGAGCCCCCACATCTCCGGCATCACCATGTGGGCGACATCGCCGATACGGGATGCATTCTGGAATGCCTGCAGACGAACGTGATCGTAGTTCGACGACAACCATCCCGGATCGTTGGACGAGCCGTCGTTGCCCGCGAGCCGGTTGCGGAAATACACGCCGGCGAACGGCACCGCATTGGGGCCGCCGCCATTGGACGCAGTATTCTGGGCTGCCCGTGTCAGGCCTGCGGGAAACCGCTTGTCGGCCGAACGGATGAGGAACGGCAGGCGATCACCGAGCGGCTGATTGAGCCAGCTCGCGTAGTCGGCGCCAGTCGAATCGGCCATGCCGATGATCCACATCGGCGCGACGTGCCAGTTCGTGCTCGTGTAGTGATTCGCAACCCACGAATGCGTCCACCCAGTCGTCGCATTCATGACGATGTTGAGATCGGACTGGATCCCCGCTTGGGCGTCGGCGATGATCTGTGTCCAGTTCGCCGCGCCGCGCTCTGCGGGCGTGCGACCCACTTCGGCGCGGAATCGCGCCCGGTACGAACGGATGATCCGCGCGAACTGATCGGCACTCACGGCGCCGCTGCTCAGATTCATCCAGTCAGCCGGAAGCGGAAATCCTCCGGTGGTCGCCGCGGTCGGGTTGGTGGCGTCGGCGAGTGCCAGGTCGAGCGTAGCGATGGCGGCACGCATGACCGAGTCGTACGCCACGAGCGGCGGCACTGCATCCGCGCCGGGGAGCACGACTGAGGAAGAATCGTAGGAGAGTGCCAGGTTGCCCAGCGCCAGTCCGAGCACGAAACGGCCATAGGAGCGTGCGCGCAAATCGCGCGCGGCTGACCCGAGTGTGAATCCTGTCGTGGCGAGTCGCTCGAGGCCGAGTGTCGTCGCGCGCGTGAGGCGCGACAGGCCCGAGAAATCGCGCGTCACGGAAACACTGCCCGGATTGTTCGGCGTGTTCAGCACGGGAACACGCGGAAGGCTGCCGCGCGGTCCCATGTTGAAGTTGGCCAGGCCGCTCGCATTCTCGAGCGACATGACCTGGAAATTGCTGTTCAGGTTTTCAGCACCACCGCCAGTGGTGTTCTGCACGACCTGGTTGAACCCGCCGCTCAGCAGCTTCTCGACGTCGGTCGGGGTGCCCAGGGCACGCGTGATATCCGCGTTGTTCGGATTGACGACGTCCAGCTCCGAATCGCAGGCCGCAAGCGCAAGCGCCGCGGCACCAAGGAGCAGGATGTTACGGGAGTGATGTCGCATTACTGCCCTCTGAGAAGGGGAGGCAGGCCCAGGCCTGCCTCCCGCGCGTGATCAGAATGTGGTGCCGAGCGAGAACGTGAACGTGCGGATGTTCGGGAACGTGAAGTTGTCGAAGGCATTGAGCACGCCCGAGCCGGCCTGGCCCGAGTTGCCCTGAATACCGACTTCAGGGTCGTATCCGCGGTACTTCGTCCACGTGTAGAGGTTGCGACCAATCAGGCTGACGCTCCAGTCACCCACACCGGCAATCCTGCCGACGCGGTACGAGACGAGCATCTCGCGCAGGCGCGCAAAGCTGGCCTTCTCGACATTGAAGTCGTTGGGTCCGAGTACGTCGTACAACCCGCCGATGCCGGCGCCATTGTCCGGCGGGCCCGCGCGGTAGTAGTACGACTGCGGCCGCGCCGTCGCGGTGCTCTGACCCGCCTGGTCTGCACCAGCCCACATGAAGTCGAGCAATGACCACGCGAGGCCCTGGTTCTGCACCGACTTGCCGACCGACGCGTCGATCAGGCCGTTCAGCGTCAGGCGCTTGTACGTCACGGTCTGCGACGTGGACCAGCGATAGTCCGGCAGTGCGTTGCCGATCGCGAGCTGGAGACCCGGATTGTTGGTCGCGAACGTCGTGTCGCGGCGGATCATCGGGTGTCCCCACGCCGTGGCCACACCGAACGGCGCGGCAGTCGCGGGCAGCGTCGCCATCCAGAGATTCTTGGCGATGCCATCGGCTTGCGTGTTGCCCTCACCGACCCAGACGATCAACCCATCGGAGTTCCGCTGGAAGGCCTGCCCCGCACCACCACACTGGCTGCGGAACGCACCGGGGAGCTGGCCGCAATCACGAACGAAGGCACGGCCGTACATCGTGCCGTAGGGAACGCCCTCCTCGACGCGGAAGATACCACCCGAGTTGGTGACGTTACCGTTGCCGAAGTTGTACGCCGGCCGATTGAGCTCGGTGACCTTCGAACGGATGCGGTCGTACGTGGCGCGCGCGGTCCAGTTGAAGTTGCGGCGCGAGATGATCGGCATGTTGAGCGACACTTCGAACGCACTGTTCGACAGCGTGCCGATGTTCTGCCACTGACTGGTGAACCCGGCGGCCACTGGGAGTGGCGCCTGGTCGATCTGATCGGTTACCCGGGTCTTGGCATAGGTGATGTTGCCGCCGAGGCGATTGAAGAACTCGAAGTCCGCGCCGTATTCCACTTCACGCGAGATTTCGGGGCGCAAGTTCGAGTTGCCGAGCACGCCGGGCACTGCGACACCAGCTGCGTTGAGCGAGAAGGTCTCGTACTGCGCCTGGAAGTTCGGGCGTCCGCCCGCCGTGCCATATGACGCGCGCAGCTTGAGCTCGTTCAGCTTCGGCACAAACCACCACGGCTCTTCCGACAAGCGCCACGCGAGCGAGCCTCGCCCGAATGTCTGCCAACGCTGTCCCGCGCCGAAGAGCGACGACGCGTCGCGGCGAACGAGGCCGTCGACGATGTAGCGGCCCTTGTACTCCGCATTGACGGAACCGAAGTACCCCGTGCCGCGGATCGTCGACTGGTTCGACGTGCCGGAGCGGGTGCTCGCCAGCGTGTTGCCGATCTGCGGGACGCCGACGAGTCCAAGGTTGGTGCCCGACGAAGTGACGCCACTGAAGCGCTGCTCTTCCGCGATGTAGCGCAGCGTGTACCGGGTGCGCAGAAAGTCGAAGGGCTCCCAGCGCGCCGTGGCGTTCACACTCGTGTTGTACGACTGGCCGTCACCGTTGAAGCGGAACACGTTACCGCCATTGGTCGCCGGGTCCGGCTGTGTCGTGCGGAAGCCCTTCTCCGTGTTCTGGAATCCGCCCGAGCTGTTCTGGTCGAACGAGAAGTTGGCCTCGAAGTCGAGCCACGACAGCGGCGTGTACCGGCCGGTCGCGCCGGCGAGGAAACGATCGTTCTGGTCGAGCCGCTTCACATTCTGCAACGAATACAGGGCGTTCTCGTTCTGCTGGCCGGCGCTCTGCACATTGCTGCGCACGAGAAGGCGGCCGAGGCTATCAGTTCGAGTCAGATCGACCAGCGGCGGCGTACGCGTGAGACGAAAGAACGCCCCGCCGCCATCTTCCTGGTTGAAGCCATCCTGCTTGGACCGGCTGAAGAACGCGCTCGCATTGAAGGAGAGCTTGTCGTTCACCTGCTGATCGACGTTCAATCGTGCGCTCGAACGCTGGAAGCCGTTCAGGAACCGGATCGTACCACCCTGGTCGAGTCGGTTCACACTGCCGAAAAACGTCGTCTTCCCGAAACGCCCGGTGACGTCGAAGTTGTTCAGCGTGGTCGGCTGCGGCTGGTAGAGCTGGCCGACTGCATCGAAGGTCTCGACCGGCCACTGCGCTGCCTGAAACACAGAGCGGGCCTGCTGGCCCTGTACCGAGGCACCCGGATCGTACGGGAAGCCCACCGGATTCAGCGCGGACTCGCCGCCGCCCTCATTGATGCGCAGCGCCTCGCGCTGGTAATTGACCGTGTTGTAGCAGGCGAAGAGCATGCCCGGAACGGCCGGTGCAGTCGAGCTGCACAGCCGCGTTCCCGTCTCGTCCGTGAAGAGACCGTGGCGCTGCGCGATGCTGATGCTGCGTTCCAGCTCACCCGTGCCGATTTCCGAGCGGAATCCAAAGCGCAGCGAGTTCTGCGACGCCGTCTTGCCGGTTTTCGTCGTGATCTGGATGACGCCATTGCCGGCGCGCGCCCCATACAACGACGCGGCAGCGGCACCCTTGACCACCTCGACGGACTCGATGTCCTCGGGGTTCAGGTCGGGCAGGCCGCCATTGATGATGATGCCGTCGACGACGTAAAGCGGCTCCTGCGAGCGACCGGCGGCGTTGATCGACGTTGGCGCGCGCAAGATCACACTCGGCGCAGCGCCGGGCCGGCCTGACGCCGACACGATCTGGGCACCCGCGACCTTGCCTTGCAGCTGGGTCAGCGGATTCATCGCCGGCACCGGCATCTGGTCGGCCGTGACGCGCGTAACCGCAAACGGGGTCTTCGTCTGCTCGGTAGCGCCAGTCACGCCAGTGACCACGATGTCGGAGAGGCGATTGACGTCCCGGACCAGTGTAAAGTCGAGGGTCTGCGTACCCGCGCTCACCGTGATCGGCTTCGCGATGGCCTTGAACCCGATCGCGCGCGCGCGCAGCTCGACAGCCTGTCCGCGCACACGCTCGCTGGGCACGACGATCGTGTAGCGCCCCGCCGGAGTAGTGGCCACGGAAAGTGCCAGTTCCACGATATAGACGTTCGCGGACTGAATTGGATCACCAAAATCGTTCTTGACGATGCCGGTGATCGTGGCGGTCGCCTGGGCTCCGGCCGCAAGTGGCGCCAAGGACAGGAGTCCGACAACGGGTACGAGCTGCAGCCATCGTGCAAATCTCAACATGTTTGCCCTCGGCGAATCTGAGGCCGGACCTGCGGGGAAGAATGTGCCGATCACCCGACAGAGTCAGGCAAGCGGCAAGTAGACCCGGCACTGATCGCGCAATGTCCCGCCGCGGGTGGTGCCGAGAGGAGCTCCGCCCAAAGAAAAGGCAGAGACGTTCTGTGATTGAAGAGCGAGCGCTCCCCCGACGAATGCGGACGTTGGGACGAGGCGACGACCGGTCGTGATCTGGAAACTGGGTGGGGACAGAACGTGCCTGCTATGGGACAGAGCGCCTTCTGTAGTCTCTAACCGCAATGGTATCCGTTGCGTCACAACTCGGCAAGTAGAGTTTCACGTGACCCGCATTCCGTGACTGGAGTGCCACGTGGCGCGCAGATCTGGGCCAATGTCAACACCATTTGTCACTACGGTCTCCGGGACGATCCGCGCGGGAGGCCGCGTCTGTCGTGCGCCCGGAAACAGAAGAAGGGCCGTCAGCAGTCTGACGGCCCTTCGTGTCCCTGCACCCGGCGCGCGAACCCGCCCGACGGCCCAGGCGGCCGCTAGTTCCTCGATCGCAGTCCCGCCGGCTTCCAGTTGAGGCCGACAGCGAAGGAATCATCGCCGAAGAAATCGGAACCGCTGAACGAGCCGGCGACACGCACGCCGAACTGTCGGTTCACCTGAAAGTTCACACCGAGATCGAAGTTGAGGCTGACCTCCGAACGGTTGTCGCCGTCGCGTCCGCAATCGTCGCAGATGTCGATCGACAGTCGCGGATGCACATACGGCGTCAGCGACATGCCCTGCTCGAGATCGAAGGTGTGCCCGACGCTCGCGCCGATCGGCACGCGGAACAGTGAGCTGCCTCCGCCGAAGCCCGCACCCACGCCACCAGTCAGCATCAGGTCGAGCGGCTGCTCGCCAGCGGCACGCAGCAGTTCCTTGCCGATCGAGCCACCAACGAACAGCTGCAGGTTGTCGCGACCGTTGTAGTCGGCGACCCCCGCGTCGAGACCGAGATGCATGCCGGGGCCGGCACCCTCACGCCACTGAAACAGCGCCACGGTTCCTGAACCAGCCGCGATCGCGGCCGTGTAGTCACGGGTCGAGGCCGTCGGCAGTTGCAGCGAGGGATAGTTGGCGGCCTGCGCGCCGGCGCTAGTGCGAGTGAGGGCTGGCGACCCGGCAACCAGGGCAGAGGCAATGGCAGCGGAGAGCGCGCCACGAATGGTACAGCGGGAAACAAGGATCATGTAGGCTCCAATGAAGTGAGGTTCGCGAACGGTCGGTCTTTTACGTGGGAGTGACGGGCGGGTTCCACCACATCACCCCCTCGAAACGAAACGCGGGAAACGGTCCGATGACCGTTTCCCGCGATCTACCTGATGTATCAACTCATTTACCGGCCGCAGCAGCGGTTCGCCGAGCACCGTCCTGACCGACGAACCCCGCTGCGACACTCGCGACCCTCAGGCCGCGGTAGCCTGTTCCGTCACCACACGTACCACATCGTCGACGACCTGCAGAAACCCGCCACCGACGGCAAAACGCTTCTCGCCCTCAGAAGTATCCACACGCAAGGTACCACGACCGAGCAACGTCATCAACGGGGCGTGCATGGGCAGAATGCCCATCTCGCCGTCGAACGCCGGCGCGATCACACCTCGCGCACTGCCTTCGAAGAGCACCCGCTCCGGTGAGATCACCGAGACCTTCAGGGTGTCGGCCACGATCAGCTCTGGAACTTCTTCGCGTTCTCGACCACGTCGTCCACGCCGCCCGCCATGAAGAACGCCTGCTCTGGCAACGAGTCGAACTCGCCGGCGCAGATGCGCTCGAACGACGAGATGGTCTCCTCGAGCTTGACGTACTTGCCGGGGATACCCGTGAACTGCTCGGCGACCGCGAACGGCTGCGACATGAAACGCTGCAGACGGCGCGCACGACCGACGACCTGCTTGTCGTCTTCCGAGAGCTCGTCCATGCCGAGGATGGCGATGATGTCCTGGAGCTCCTTGTACCGCTGCAGGATGCGCTGCGTGGTCGTCGCCGCATTGTAGTGGCGCTGGCCGAGGTACTGCGCATCGAGAATGCGCGACGTCGAGTCGAGCGGATCGACGGCCGGGTAGATGCCCAACTCCGTGATCTTTCGGTTGAGCACGACCGTGGCGTCGAGGTGAGCGAACGCCGTGGCGGGCGCCGGGTCGGTCAAGTCGTCGGCAGGCACGTAGATGGCCTGCACCGACGTGATCGATCCGTTGCGCGTCGACGTGATGCGCTCCTGCAAGTCGCCCATCTCCGACGCGAGCGTCGGCTGGTATCCCACGGCGCTCGGCATGCGGCCAAGCAGCGCGGACACTTCCGATCCGGCCTGCGTGAAGCGGAAGATGTTGTCGACGAACACCAGCACGTCGGCGTTCTCCATGTCGCGGAAGTACTCGGCGACCGTGAGGCCGGAGAGTGCGACGCGGAGACGCGCGCCTGGCGGCTCGTTCATCTGACCGTAGATCAGCGCAACCTTGTCGAGAATTCCGGCTTCCTGGAATTCGAGATACAAGTCGTTGCCTTCGCGCGTACGCTCACCGACGCCGCAGAACACGGACTTGCCGCCGTGTCCCTTTGCGACGTTGTTGATGAGTTCCTGAATGATGACCGTCTTGCCGACACCGGCGCC
Organism: Gemmatimonas sp.; assembly: GCA_035638935.1. GTDB lineage: Bacteria > Gemmatimonadota > Gemmatimonadetes > Gemmatimonadales > Gemmatimonadaceae > Gemmatimonas. Next base: position 8,487 of record DASQZA010000174.1, read on the forward strand.
GCCGAAGAGACCGATCTTGCCACCCTTCACGAACGGGGCGACGAGGTCGATGACCTTGATGCCGGTCTCGAAGACTTCCGTCTTGGGTTCGAGGTCGACGAAGTCCGGGCGCTTGCGATGGATCGGCCAGCGCAGCGCATCCTTCGGGATGTCGATGCCGTTGTCGATCGGCTCACCGAGCACGTTGAGGATGCGGCCGAGCGCGGGCGCGCCGACCGGCACGGTGATGGCGGAGCCGGTATCGACGACCTCCATGCCGCGCATGATGCCGTCGGTGCTCGACATGGCCACCGCGCGCACCTGGTTACGCCCGATGTGCTGCTGCACTTCGACCGTGACGTGGATGCTCTGGCCGCCGGGCGTGACACCGTCGATGGTCAGCGCGTTGTACAACTCGGGCAGCATGTCCGTCTCGAACTCGACGTCGATGACGGGCCCGATGACCTGAACGATCTTGCCAACCGTAGCTGGCGCGGCAGTGGTAGCCATGATCAAGAGTGTCGTTGAGTGGTGATACTACAGTGCGGCGGCGCCGCCGACGATCTCGGCGATTTCCTGCGTGATCTGCGCCTGGCGCGCACTGTTGTACGTGCGCTTGAGGTTCTGCAAAATGTCCGTCGCGTTGTCCGTCGCGTTCTTCATCGCGGTGCGCTGCGCGCTCTGGAAACCGGCTTCCGTTTCCACCAGTGCGCGATAGACCGCGTTCCGCACGTATGCCGGGAGCAGCGACTGCAGAATTTCCTGCGGAGACGGCGCGAGCAGAAAGTCGCGCGTCGCCGGTGCTGCGGATGCACCAGTTGAAGATGCGGCTGCAACTGCAGTAGTCGATGCAACCGCTGTCGGCGGCGTCACCGGCAGCACCATGTCGGTGGCCGGCGGTGCCGAGAGCGCCGACTTGAACTTCGTGCTCGTGACGTACAGCGCGTCGAGTTCACCCGACGCGAAGCGCGCCATCAGGTCGTCGACCAGGCGCGAGGCGTCCGCGGCACTGGGCTTGTCCGTGATGTCGGTGTGCTGGCTGGCAATCGCGCGTCCCATGTAGCGGAAGTAGCCGATGCCCTTCTTGCCGACGATGTGCAATTCCACCGTCGCGCCGCGCGCCTCGAGTTCGAGCAGCCGCGCGCGCGCTTCCTTGATCAGGTTCGAATTGAATGCGCCGGACAACCCACGGTTCGCCGTGAGAATGAGCAGCGCGACTTTCCGCTGCTGGGCTGGACGCCGCAGCAACGGGAAGTCTTCTGCGAGCTCCGGCGAGTACACCTGACGCAGCATCTCACCCAGCGCGACCGCGTACGGACGCGCCGCCGCGACGCGATCGGTTGCCCGCTTCATCTTCGAGGTGGCGACCATCTCCATCGTGCGCGTGATCTTGCGCGTGTTCTCGACGGATTTGATGCGCCCCTTGAGTTCGCGGCCCTTGGCCATGTCCGGGGCCCCTTACGCGCTGAACTGCTTCGAATACTGCTCGATCGCGCGCTTGAGATCGGCCTCGCCGTCCTTCGACAGCGCCTTGCTGGTCCGGATGCCATCGCCGACCTGCGGGAACTGCGCGCCAACGAACTCGAGGAACCCACGCTCCCACTCGCGGATGCGCGCCACCGGTACGGTGTCGAGCAAGCCGTTGGAGACGGCGTAAATCACCATCACCTGCTGCTCGAATCCAAGCGGTGCGTACTGGCCCTGCTTGAGGATTTCGACGGTGCGTGCACCGCGATCGAGCTGACGCTTCGTCGCGGCATCGAGGTCCGACGCGAACGCGGCGAAGGCTTCGAGTTCGCGGTACTGCGCGAGGTCGAGGCGAAGACGGCCGGCGACACCCTTCATGGCCTTCGTCTGTGCGGAACCACCTACGCGCGACACGGAGATACCGACGTTCACGGCCGGACGCACACCGGCGTTGAACAGGTCGGTCTCGAGGAAGATCTGCCCGTCGGTGATCGAGATGACGTTCGTCGGGATGTATGCCGACACGTCACCGGCCTGCGTTTCGATGATCGGCAGCGCCGTCATCGAGCCGCCCGGCTTGAGGATGTTCCTGCCGTCGACGACGCCCTCGTCCTCGCGCAGCTTGGCCGCGCGCTCGAGAAGACGGCTATGGAGATAGAACACGTCGCCCGGGTACGCCTCGCGGCCCGGCGGACGACGGAGTACGAGCGAGATCTGCCGGTAGGCGGCCGCCTGCTTCGACAAGTCATCGTACACGCAGAGCGTCGGGCGCCCTTCGTTGTACATGAAGTACTCGGCCATCGACGCGCCGGAGTACGGCGCGATGAACAGCATCGGCGCCGGGTCGGACGCGGAGGCTGCAACGACGATCGTGTACTCCATCGCGCCGGCTTCCTTCAGCTTCTGCACCACCGACGCGATCGTGGACGCCTTCTGGCCGATGGCGACGTACACGCAGATGACGCCCTGGCCCTTCTGGTTGATGATCGTGTCGACGGCGACGGCGGTCTTGCCGGTGCCGCGGTCGCCGATGATCAGTTCGCGCTGGCCACGACCGATCGGGATCATCGCGTCGATGGACTTGATGCCGGTCTGCAGCGGCTCCTTCACGGGCTGGCGCACGATGATGCCGGGCGCTTCCGATTCGACCTTGCGGTAGGTGCTGGTGTTGATGTCGCCAAGGCCGTCGATCGGGCGTCCGAGCGGATCGACGACACGGCCGACGAGCGCATGGCCGACCGGCACTTCGAGCACACGACCGGTGCGGCGCACTTCGTCGCCTTCCTTCAGCTGCAGATAGTCGCCGAGAATGACGGCGCCAATGTTGTCTTCTTCGAGGTTGAGGGCCATGCCGGTAATGACGGCATTGGTCTCGGAGCTGGTGAGCTCGAGCATCTCGCCGGCCATGCACTGGCTGAGGCCGTAGATGCGAGCGATACCGTCCTTGACCTCCAGGACCGAACCAACTTCCTCGACGTTGAGATCGTTGAGGTCAGCGGCCTCGATCTCCCGGAGGAGAATGTCCTTGATTTCGCCGGGGCGAAGGGCGGTCTGGGTAGCCATAGATCGGGCGTGGATACGGGGGTGGATCGAACTGGGGACAGCTTGTGAAAATTATCACAAGGGCCTCCGGCAGGCAAGCGGAGGAGGTGCGGCGACGCTCTGCGGCAGCCTTGAAACGTGTCCGTGCGACCGGCAGCGCGAAAGGTACGCCGTGCAGCTGCTGCGGGCTGTGAAGTGATACGAACGAACTGCTTTCCGCGGATACGAACTGATCAGAAGGAGAAACGACGGATCTTTCGGCTCATGCGACGGGCGTACGGTGCGCGCCGTAGGCACCGATTCTTTTTGTGAACAGCATGCGGGGACAGAGGCAGGTGCGGAGCCCCACAAAAAAACACGACACCCACCGCGCGACGTCGTCCTGTCGCCTTCACCGTAAAGATCCGCGCTTTTCCAGTGTGATCAGTTCGTATCCGCGGAAAGCCGTTCATTCTCTGCAGCGTCGCTTGTGTCTTCGCGGTGCCGCTCGAACCGCTCCAGCAGGTCGATCGCGCGCAGGCGTGTCAGCGAGCTCGCTTTCGCACCGACGAGGCGCTGCGTCGTGCTTGAGAGATGGCTCGAGCTCGCGAATCCCAGCACCTCGGCGACGTCGCGGATATCGTAGCCCGCGTTCTTCGCCAGCTCCGCGGCCGCGAGCACGCGTACGAGGTCGATGACGCGCTTGAGCGTTGGCGCGCGACCCGTGGCGAAGCTGCGGGAGAGATGCTCGCGCGACACATCGAGTTCGCGCGCCAGCTGCTCCGTGCGCACCGGGCGCCCGGCGCGTTTGACGACGCTCTGCCACACCGCGAGCTGCAGCGCGTTCTCGAGTCCCAGGTTCGGCGGTGGCGTGGCGAGTGCGCGCTCGAATCGCGTCGAGAACGCTCGGCGTATCACCAGTTCGCGGGCAACGCTGTCGTCGAGCCCCTCGACGAGAATTTCCGCGACTCCACACTCTGCGGCGCGCGCCACCATCGGCGCGTCGGCGGGCAGCATTGCGGTCACCAGCACGAACGGCACGCTCCCGTAGTCCTCGGCCTTGCCGAGTGTGCGGTAGGCCTCGTCCCCTGCTCCGCCGTCGACGATGACCGCATCGACGAGCTGCCGGCAGAGCGCGTTCTCCACATCCGCCAGCGTCTTCACCATGTACACGTGCGCACGGCGCCGCGGGAACGCACCACGCACCAGCGCGCGTGCGCGATCGCGCTTGAGCAACGCAAGCAGACACAGCGGTGGGACGGCGCCATCGGCGCCGCTTCGGGAAGCGGGTGAGGACATGCGGTTTACAGGGCGGTCAGGCGCTGGCGGCGTCAGAAGGGAGCGCGTCCCCCTGAACCATTGCATGCGCGCGGGCCAGCACCTCGCGTGCATTTGCGTACGAGACGAGCCGCTGCGCCTCGTCGAAACGTGCCCAGCGGCAGGCCGTGATGCCTTCATCCCGCTGAGGCTTCGTGCGGCTGCTCTCCGTGTGCATCAGATAGAAATGACACACCTTGTGGACGAGCCTGCCGCGAAAGCGGAAGAACCAGTCGATCGTCTCGATCTCGCCGTCGAGCGCGAGATCCTCGAGCCCTGTCTCTTCCTGCACTTCCCGGATCGCCGCAGCCGCGGGCTTCTCTTCATGTTCGAGATGCCCTTTGGGGAAACCCCAGTTCCGGTAGCTGTCGCGAATCAACAGGAACAACGGCTCGCCATCCTGCACCCGATAAACCACGCCCCCCGCGGACGTTTCAAGCGTCGCGCGTGAAGCGGCGTGGTCGCCGCGCTGGCGTGGTGAGGGGCGAGAGTCGGTCACGGGGTCGTGGCGGTTCAGTCGTCGACGTGTACGCCAGCGTGCCCGGCACCGACGAGCGGAGCCGAACCGTCGAGGGTCGCCCGGCCCTCGATGAACTGGCGCACGATCGGGTCAGTCGTCTCCTGAATCTCCTCGACGGTGCCTTCGGCGCGAATTCCTCCCTCGTACAGCATGGCGATCCGCGTGCCGACCGTGTACGCGCTCCGCATGTCGTGCGTGATCACGATGCCGGTGACCTTGAGCTGCTCGCGCATGCGTACCATGAGTGCGTCGATCGTCGCCGACGTGACGGGATCGAGACCGGTCGTCGGTTCGTCGTACAGGATGTACTTCGGGCGCAGCGCGATGGCGCGCGCGATGCCGACCCGCTTGCGCATCCCGCCTGACAGCTCGGAGGGCATGCGTTTCTGGACGTCCGGGAGGTCGACCAGGGCCAGCGCCTCGTCGACCCGCTTGCCGATCTCGGCCTCGGTCAGCGAGCCCTGCTTTCGCAGACCCATCGCGACGTTCTCCCCGATGGACATCGAGTCGAACAAGGCCGCGAACTGAAACACGTATCCAATGCTCCCGCGCAGCGCGTAGAGCGCCTGACGGGACAGCTGGTCGACGCGCTGACCATCGACCCAGACCTCGCCCAAGTCCGGCTCGAGGAGCCCGACGATGTGCTTGATGGCGACCGACTTACCCGTACCCGAGTAGCCGATGATGACCATCGTCTGCTCTTCCTCGACAATCAGGTCGAAGCCCTTGAGCACCTGCTTCGGGCCAAAGGCCTTGTGCACGTTCTTGAATTCGATCATCGGGCGGCTGAGGCGGCGGGCATATCACAAATATGGGAGCGAGTACACATCCCGGTCAGGGGAGCACGATACATACCGCCGGGTTTGGTGCCTGCGTGCCCCGATCTGGCACACGAAAAACCGGGGTGCCCTCGCAGGACACCCCGGTTCGCGCCGCTTCAGAACGCGGATGGGAGCCGAACTACGCGTGCATCAGGCGGCGAAGCTCGACAGCGCGCGACCGACATCGCCTTCGCGAAGGCGCTTGAGCGCACGGTCCCGAAGCTGACGGACACGCTCGCGGGTGACGCCGAGCATGGTGCCGATCTCTTCCAGCGTATGCTCGCGGCCGCCTTCGAGCCCGAAGTACAGCCGCAAGACCTTCGCATCGCGCGGGGGCAGCGTGGACAGCGCCTGCTCGATCTCGTCCGTGAGGAAGCGGTTCATTGCCTCCTCTTCGGTGTCCGGCATCTCGTCGGCGACAAAGCGCTCGATGAGCGACCGGTCACCATCGGGATCCATCGGCGCATCGAGACGTACATCGCCCGTGTTGAGCGCGGCGAGCGACTGCACGACATCGACGGACAGACCCGTCACCTGCGCGAGCTCTTCTGGCGACGGCTCGCGGCGGAGCTTCTGCCGGAGGATTTCCGACGCCTTGATGATGCGCGACAGGTCGGCGGTGCGGTTGAGCGGCACGCGGACCGTGCGGCCCTGACGAGCGAGCGACGACAGGATGGCCTGACGGATCCACCACACGGCGTACGAAATGAACTTCACGCCCTGGTCGGGATCGAACTTTCGTGCAGCCGTGAGCAGGCCGACGTTGCCTTCGCCGATCAGGTCGATGAGAGGGAGGCCGCGATTCTGGTACTTCTTGGCGACGGAGATGACGAAACGGAGGTTCCGCTTGACCAGCTCCTGCAGGGCGTCCTGATCGCCCGCGCGGATCTTCTTGGCCAGCTCGATTTCTTCCGCGCCCTTGAGGAGCGGATACGTGCTGACTTCGTAGAGGTACTGGTCGAGAATGTCGCGCTCGGGCTCCGTGGGCGCGATTCCGGCGGGTGCCGCACGGCGGCGTTTCCGCTTTACGTCGGTCATGATCTGCTATGGTCCTCGGGACGTGACATCGTCCACGACTGTGGGTGCACTGCTATGGTGATTAGGAGCCACGCTGGCGACGTCGCCGGACGGGTGCTCCTGAACTGAACCGACGATGGACGAGCCATGTACTACGGGTCACAACGACTAAACGTGCAGGTTCCAGCAAATTCGAGACTACGGCTTTTTTCACCGTTGCGCCAATGTTTTATGGCATGCGGACGCCGGAATTCCGGAGCAGCAGCCGGAACGGCCAGTGGCAGCACTATCAGGGCGAAGCCTGGGTGCGCGGCGCAGGTTCCGGGGAGCCATGCAAGATATGCCATGTGGGATAAATCGCCAGTCCGCAGCGTTGGATCTGCTTGACGAGGGACATACACCTGACTAGACTGCGCGGTTCCTGACGCCCTGGTGGGGGTGCAAGCCGCAAGGCGCGCGCCGTTCTGCCAAGGTTTCGCGCCCGGGGGCGTAGCTCAGTTGGGAGAGCGCTTGAATGGCATTCAAGAGGTCAGCGGTTCGATCCCGCTCGTCTCCATCCCGGTGCGGCAGGGCGGCGGTGCAGGTGGCACAGCAGGGGTTCGTGACACAGGGACGTCGTTCAGCCTGATTGGGTATGCGGCTTGTTGGTCGAGGCCGTTTCTGCGGGAATAGCTCAGTTGGTAGAGCACAACCTTGCCAAGGTTGGGGTCGCGGGTTCGAGTCCCGTTTCCCGCTCTTCACGATGTCGTGGTTCGGTGGGTTGCAGTATGGGCGGTTAGCTCAGTTGGTTAGAGCACCACGTTGACATCGTGGGGGTCACAAGTTCGAGTCTTGTACCGCCCATGTGTTGGGCCCTCTCCGGAGGGAGCGGGTGTGGTTGCAGGAAGCCGGATGCAGTGCGCCTATAGCTCAATTGGATAGAGCATCTGACTACGGATCAGAAGGTTGGAGGTTCGAGTCCTTCTAGGCGCGTGGTGCTTCAGTCAGGCGGGGAGCGGTTTGGGTGGGGGTGCAGGACGTTGCAATGCAGGCCGAGTCAAACGGGGCGTAGCTTAGCCCGGTAGAGCGCGTGCTTCGGGAGCACGAGGTCGCAGGTTCGAATCCTGTCGCCCCGATTGATAGAAGATTCTCTGGTAGCAGCACTTAGCCTCGGCCCCACGCCGGGGCTTTTTGCATGGTGTCAACTACAAAGTCGCAGAGGGCCTCTCCAGCGCGCTCAAACGGTTCAGCCCATTAGCGCGTCGGCGCGACCACGCGACATCAGTGAGTCTGATGAGAATGCACCATGCGGCATCAAGCCTGCATCGGCCGTGCTCCTACTTCGGTATCCGTGGCGTCGTTGTGAAGCATGTGCCGAGCGCACTGGGCACGAATGCGCGCAGCCACCGTCAGCCAGCTTCTGCTCTGGTCAGCTGAAGAGCGCCGCGATGATCGCACCCGCAGTCCGGGCTGCGTGCACTCGATGCGCTGAGCGGATCACGTCGCTCCGCGAGCGACCTGCAGCGATGGAGTGTGCATGCGAGACGAGAAAAACACGGTGGTGATCTCCAGTGCCGACCAGCTCTGGGATGCGACCACCCGGCGAACGTTCTTGCGCGTCGCCGGACTCGGAGGAACGGTGGTGCTGCTTCCTGCCCTGTTCGCGGGCTGCAGCGAAGACAATCCCGATGGCAACGGGCTGACCGGACCCAATCGTCCCGCCGACGCCACGGTGACGCTCGACCTGCGAACGGATACAGGCATCTTCAACTTCCTCTTCCTGTTCGAACAGACCGAGGTGGCGTTCTACAACACTGCCGTCACGTCTCCCGCATTCGCCAGCATGTCTGCGGAAGCGCGCGAGGTCATCAGTGATCTGCGCGGTGTCGAGACGGTTCACCGCGAGTTCCTGCGTCGACTCCTCGACTCGGCAGGGGTCGGAAACGCCGCGTTCAATCAGTCGGCTCTGATGACGGCGGCCGCGACAGGTGCATCGATCCTGCGCACGGCTGAGACGCTCGAGGAGACCGGCGTCGCCACGCAGATCGGCCTCGGCAAGTACATCCAGAGTGCGGACTTCCTCGCCATCGCCGGGAAGGTGAACTCGGTCGAAGCACGACATGTGGCCGCGATCCGCGACCTGCGCGAAGCGGCTGGAATCGCGGCAGTCGGAACGGCGGGAACGCGCTTCGCCGGCGACGACATCGTGGTGCCGAGCGGTGCATTCGCGGGCCTCAACGCAAAGATCGAGTATGCCACCGCACTCGCCAACGTCGCGGCGACCGGGTTCCTCGCGACCACCGTCCAGGTCGGAACGCCTCCTGCTACGAAGGCCGGTACCCCGGACTTCGCGCCACCCAATCCAACTCCGTGAGCATCGAAGCCATGACAGACCATCTGAATCAGCCGTTGCTCGCGAGCGTCGATCCCGAACTTGGCGCACACCTCGTCCGCCGACGTGACGCATTGGCGCGTTCCGCGCGCGTGAGCGCAGCGCTCGCGATCGGATCGGTTCCGGTGGCGCTCGCCGCCCTGAGCCGCGAGGCCCGTGCGCAGACCTCGAGCGTCACCGACGTCGTCAACTTCGCACTGATGCTCGAGATCTTCGAGAACGAGTTCTACAAGGCGGTGCTCGGCACGAGCGCCGTGGCCGCGCAGAATACGGCGTTCGCCGCCGTGCGCACTGCGGCAAGCGCCGTCAGCGGCGCGGTGCCCGCGCTGCAGATCATCCAGCGACATGAACAGCAGCATGTCGACTTCCTGCTGGCAAATGGCGCGACGAACGTACTAGGCCTCACGGCGTCGAGTTTCGACTTCACTGGCAACAGGAACGCCGCGGGCGGGGGCCCGTTCGCTGCGGCCACGACCAGCTTGCCGTTCCTGCTCGCGGTCGCTCAGGGGGTGGAAGACACGGGCGTTCGCGCGTACAAGGGGCAGGCGCCCAACCTCATGAGCAACAGTGTCGTGCTCGAGGCAGCGCTGCGCATTCATGCGGTGGAGGCGCGCCACGCAGCGAAGATTCGCCGGATGCGGCGTACATCGGGCGCGCCGGCTGATGTGCGTTTCGCTGGCTAT
>DASQZA010000175.1:0-3564 GCA_035638935.1 Gemmatimonas sp.
CATGGCCGAACTTGCGCGCGCGCTGCCCGCCGTACGGCTGCTCGGCGTGGGCATGCATCTCGGTTCGCAGATCACGAATGCGGATCCGATGCGCGACGCACTCCCGCGCCTGCTGGAGGCCGTTGCGACCGTGCGGCAGGCGGGGCATGCACTCGAGTACATCGACGTGGGCGGTGGTCTCGCTGTTCCGTACGAACCGCATGAAGCCGAGGCCGATCTGGACGACTATGCGCGATCGGTACGCGAGGCGGCGCTGAGCACGGGCTTGACGCTGTTGCTCGAGCCGGGCCGATACATCGTCGCCGACGCCGGTCTCCTGTTGACGGAAGTCCTGTTCCGAAAGCATGCGGCCGGGAAGGACTTCGTGGTGACGGATGCCGGCATGAGTGACCTCGTGCGCCCTGCGCTTTACCAGGCGTACCACGGCATCGAGGCTGTCGTCGACACCGGCGGCAGCGTCACCGCGGACGTGGTCGGCCCGATCTGTGAATCCGGCGACTTCTTCGCCAAGGACCGCGCACTTCCGGACGTACAGGCCGGCGCGCTGCTCGCGGTGCGAACCGCCGGCGCGTACGGTTACACCATGGCATCCAACTACAACTCACGCGCCCGCCCGGCGGAAGTCCTGGTCGACGCCGACCGCTTCGCCGTCGTCACCGAACGCGAACGTTACGAAGATCTGGTGCGGCTCGAGCTCGCGCACCTTCACTGGAGAGTTTCCTGATGCGGATCGGCCTGCTGTCGGACACGCACGACCGGACCCCTGCGGTACGGGCGCTGGTGGAGCAGATGATCGCTGGGGGCGTCTCCCTGGTGATGCATGCGGGTGACTACTGCTCGCCATTCTCCCTGCAGCCGTTCCAGGATCTTTCGATTCCGTTGCTCGGTGTGTTCGGGCGCAACGACGGCGATCGGGATGCGCTCGTCGCGGCGGCGCGCACGGGATTCGGCGCGGCCGAACTGTACGAGTCGCCCCACAGCTTCGATCTGGGTGGCAAGTCTGTGCTCCTGATTCACGACATTGCCGACGTCCACCAGCGGTCGCTCGACGCCCACGAAGTCATCGTGCACGGTTTTTCGCACGTGCCAGAGATGAAATCGCGGGGCGACTCGCTGCTCGTGAATCCGGGTGAAGGGTGCGGCTGGCTCTACGGCGCTCCGACCGGCGCCATTCTCGACCTCGACACCAAGTCGGTCGAGTTCCTCAAGCTCTCGGGTCCTGAATGGAAGGTTTGATCGGCAGCCGGATCCTCATCCTCGATTGCGGATCGCAGTTCACGCAACTCATCGCGCGCCGTGTGCGCGAAGCGCGTGTGTATTCCGAGATCCATCCACCAACGCGATCGCTGGAGTGGATCCAGGAGTGGAAGCCCGACGGCATCATTCTGTCGGGTGGTCCCAACAGCGTGACCGACGAGGGTGCTCCCACAATTCCGCTGGCATTGCTCGACGTCGCGCCCGTGCTGGGCGTCTGCTACGGCATGCAGCTGATCGCTCATCTCGAAGGCGGTGCCGTGGTGGGCGCTGGCCGGCGCGAGTACGGACGCGCCGAAATCTCGGTGTCGGAGCCGAGTGGCATGTTCGCGGGATTCGGCGCCGGCGAACTCACGACGGTGTGGATGAGTCACGGCGATCACGTGGAGACGGTGCCCCCGGGCTACGTGCCCACCGCGACGAGCGGCAACAACGTCGTCGCCGGATTCCGGCACCGCACCAAGCCCGTGCATGCGGTGCAGTTCCACGCGGAGGTGGCGCACACGGCGCGCGGCGCCGAGATGATCCAGAACTTCTTGTTCGGAGTGTGTCACTGCACGCCAGACTGGACGCCGGGACACTTCATCGACATCGAGGTTGCGAAGATCCGCGAGCTCGTGGGCGATCGCCAGGTGATCTGCGGTCTTTCGGGCGGTGTCGACTCGAGCGTTGCAGCGGCGCTGGTGCATCGCGCCATCGGTGATCAGCTCACGTGCATCTTCGTGGACACCGGTTTGCTGCGGCTGCACGAGCGCGAGCAGGTCGAGCGTACCATGAGTGCGAATCTCGGGATGCGCGTCATCACCGTGCGCGCCGAAGATCGCTTTCTCTCGGCGCTTGCGGGTGAGGGTGATCCGGAGAAGAAGCGGAAGATCATCGGCCACACGTTCATCGACGTGTTCGAGGATGCGGCCGCTGAAGCAGGCAAGGATGCGGCGTTTCTCGTTCAGGGCACGCTCTACCCGGATGTGATCGAATCCGTGAGCGTGAAGGGCGGGCCGTCGGCGACGATCAAGACGCACCACAACGTGGGCGGCCTCAAACCCGACATGAAGTTCAAGCTCATCGAGCCGTTGCGGGAGCTGTTCAAGGACGAGGTGCGCAACGTTGGACGCGAGTTGGGGCTGCCGGAGGAGATGGTGGGGCGGCATCCGTTCCCGGGGCCTGGGCTTGCGATCCGCATCCTCGGCGACGTGTCTCCACACGCGCTGGACATCCTGCGCAAGTCCGATGCGATCTACCTCGAGGAGATTCGCGCGGCGGGCCTGTACAACGACATTTGGCAGGCCTTTGCGGTGTTTCTCCCGGTGCGCTCGGTGGGCGTCATGGGCGACGGCCGCACGTACGAGCATGTGATCGCCCTGCGCGCGGTCACCAGCACGGATGGCATGACCGCCGACTGGTTCGCTTTTCCGACCGACGTGTTGAGCCGCATCTCCAGTCGCATCATCAACGAGGTCGACGGCGTGAACCGCGTCGTGTACGACGTCAGCTCCAAGCCGCCGGCCACCATCGAGTGGGAGTAGCCATGCCGACCATCCGCCGTGCCCTGTTCGTCGTTGCAGCCACGCTGACCGCGTTGCTGTCCGTCGCACCTGAAATCGTGGCGCAGACGGTCGCACCGAATCACGGCGTGCGACCAAGGCGGTTGGTGATCCGCAACGCGATGGTGATCGAGGGCAACGGCACGCCGGCGGAAGGCCCCAAGGACATCGTGGTCGAAGGCAACACGATCACGAGCATCACCGCACTCGATCCGGTTGCGGTGAGCAACGGGACCGCGCGGCGCCCTGCGGCGGGCGACGCCGAGATCGACGCTACCGGCAAGTACGTGATGCCGGGGCTCATCAACCTGCACGGGCACGTGCAGGACGAGCGCGGCGGCGTGCCGCAGCCCCTCGACTACCAGCTGAAACTCTGGCTCGGCATGGGCATCACCACCGTGCGCGACGTGTCGAGCGAGACCGCGAGGACGCTGCAGCTGCGTGCGCGCAGCCTGGCCGGCACGATTGCCGCGCCGCGGCTCTACGTGTACGCGCGCTATGCGTACATGCCGGTTCCACGCAACGAAGCCGAGGCTCGTCAGCGCGTGCGCGACCTGAAGGCGCAGGGCGTGGATGGCTTGAAGCTGTTCGGCATGGACAAGGATGTGTACGGGCCGGTGCTCGACGAGGCAAAACGCACGGGGCTGCGCACGGCGCATCACATGGCGGTCGACGAGACGAATGCGTGGGATGCCGCGGCCGGCGGCCTCACGAGCATCGAGCACTGGTACGGCGTACCGGATGCCGCGATCCTGAGCGGGGCGCA
>DASQZA010000176.1:0-12236 GCA_035638935.1 Gemmatimonas sp.
GTGGCGTTGACTGCGGTCGCTGCTGGCGGAGCAGTGTTGCTGTCGCCGCATGCAGCGACGGACGCGAGAAGAAATGCTGCGGCGATCGCGTGACGCGTGATGACATTGCGTTGGGACATTACGAAGTACTCCGAAGTGTGAGAGGAGGGCGGCACTGCTGCAATGATACTTCAGGCCTCGCGGCGCTGTCACATTCTGACGCAAACGAAACGACAAAAGGTTGCAATAACTTCGCCGCAACAGAAAAGCCCCGCAATGCGTGACTGCGGGGCCTTTCTGTATTCCAGCAACTCGGAATCAGTTCGGTTTCTGCTGAGACTTCGCGATGGAATCCAGGCGGTCCTTCGAACGGTACGGATTCGGTAGTCCCAGCTCCTCCGCCTTCTCGTCGAAGTACGACCAACCTGCACCCATGACGGTGTCGGCGTTCATGAGAATCGGCGTCTCGGTTTCACGCGTGATCTGGTCTTCCAGCGAACCGGGTGTGTCCCGGTACCAGACGACGCGATACACGCCGCTCGGCGGCGCGAACGTCTGCGTGCGATAACCGTGAAAGAGGCGAACCGAATCGCCGTCCGCCAAGGCCTTCAACGGGCCGGCGCCGAGGAGTGCGGCCACGGAGTCGGAGCGCATACCGGCCTTGATCGGCTCGAGCTTGTCCTTGCCGACGAGGTCAGAGGGGCCACATGCCGAGAGGAGTGCGAGGGCTGCGCCCGCAAGCGGTGCAGCAAAACGAACGAGAGAAAGGCGCATATCGGTCAATGGATCGGATGTGAAATGGCAGCGTGCATCGTGCGAGCGCAAATGTTCGACGGTGTTCGCATTCGGCGCTGTGACGGGCGTACACGCAAGGTAGCGGATCGGGTCCAGACGCGAATCGGGGGAGGAATCCCGAAGGACTCCCCCCCCGACCGCTACTGACTTACTGCGTTACTGCATCAGTGCAACCTGCTGGCCTTACGGCGCACCCGTGTAGGAAACCGGGATCGCGTTGGAGCCGAACGAGGCGTTCACGTTGATCTGGCAGGTGTTGCCGACAACCGTGGCGCTGATGATGCCGCCGGCGATCGGGTACGTTGCGCAGTTGCTGGTGAACGTCGTGCCACCGATGAGGAACGTGTGCGGGTACAGGACCGTGTACGATCCGTTGCCTGCTGACGGAACCGGCAGCGTGATCGGTGCATTCGCCGGGCCGTTAACCGTGACCGAGAAGGTCTGGTCGTAGTTCGTCGGGCCCGTGATCCGGGTGCTCAGGACGTACCCAGACGGGTTCGTGCCGTTCGCCGAGTTCGTTCCGGTTGCGGACAGGGTCGCCGAGGCGGCCGCGTACGTAACCGTCGCAGTCGTACCACCCGTCGCGCTGGTGGCACCCTGCACGATCGTAGCGCCATACGTCACGCCACCAACCGTGAAGTTCGGAGCAGTGATCGTCGTCGCACCTGCCGCAACCGTCACGATCCGCGTGGTGCCGGTCGTGGTGATTGTGGTCGGCGTTCCACCGGTCGTGATCGTGAAGCCCGCGAGCGGGGAGGTCACTACCACGTTGGTGAAGTTGGCCGACTGTGCGTAGGTCACCGTCGCCTGTGCAGTCGCAGACGGAACCGCACCGACTGTGACCGGGTTGCCCACGACGCTGACCAGCGTGTAGACCAGGCCCGCATTGGCGCCCGTGCCAGTCACCGTGGTCGGAGCAGAGACGGTGTAGCTACCCGCCTGCGTGACCGGGATCAGGCTGTTGGTCGTGTTCATGAGCGATGCCGATGCATTGGCGGGGCCCGCGAGCGAGATCAGTGCGCTCTCGCCAGTTCCGAGGCCCGTCACCGCCACGGCTGCCGCGAAGACCTGCGCGGTGCACGTGATAGCCGGGACTGCGGTGACCACGTTGGTGTTGGCCACGGTGACGTTCTGCGTGCTCGGCGAGCAGATGTACTGCGTGTTCTGCGCGTTCGAGACGTTGTTGGCCGTGACCGTGTAGCTACCGAGCGTCGGCACGAGCACTGCGCCCGTTCCGGTGGCCGTGGCGGTGAAGCCGCCCGGGCCAGTGATCGCGATGTTCGCGAGCGGCGCCGTCTGACCCGCCGGCGTGCCGACGAACGAGACGTTGATGCCGAGCGCGGTACCGCCGAGCGTCGCTGCACCCGTGACGAGACCCGCACCGTTGGCACGGACGCCGATGGCGATGAACTGCTCACCGATGACCGGGTTCGACTGCTTCGTTTCGAAGCTGGTCGGACGCGCTGCGAGGTTGGCGTCGCTGAGCGTGAACGTGAAGGCACGTGAGGTGCCCGCGAGTCCAACGTCAGCCACGGCCGCCGTCGTGGCGCTGCCGAGGTACTGCCAGTTCTGACCACCGAAGTACGGGTCGTCAGTCGTCGTCTGCGTCAGACGGAAGAAGTCGACACGGACGAATGCCTGGTTCTGCGTGTTCGTGTTGGCCACCAGCTGGGCCTTGAGGCCTTCCGGTGCGTTGAAGCCAGCATCACGCGTCGGGAGCATGGACCAGGTGAACGAACCATTGGTCGCTGCACTGGTTGCGGTATTGAACGAGTTCAGCGTCGGTACGCCCTGCGACAGGTACGACCCCTGCAGGCTCGCCGGACGGTTGGTCGGATTGAACACCTGCAATCCGGCCGTCTGGATCGCCCTGGGCACAGAATCCATAAACGACGTCACGCCGAGGATGTGCGGCAACGGCAGGTTCGTCGTTACGGGCACGCCCGCGATCGGGCTGTTCACGACGTCGTTGAACCGAGCGTCGACAAGCGTCTGCGGGTACCGAAGCCAAGTGGCAGTCGGCAGCGTTGTGTAGCGGTTGCTGAAAGACGTTGCCCGGATTTCGAGGCTGTCCTGCGCGTTGAACGTGATTGCAGGCGCCGCCGAGGCGGAGATCTGCGCCGGCATGGCGATGTCGAGCAACTCAGGCGACGAGGCCTGCGCAACAAGACGGCGACGGAGAACTTCCGACGTGTTGCCGGCACGGTCCGTTACGCGCGTGGCGTAGTGGTAGATGCCTTCGCGGGACTCGAGTGCTGCCGGGTGACCAATCAGGTAGCCATCGGCGAGCTGCCCGATGTTGTACGCGGTCGTCGGGAAGTTGAACGCGCAGGCCGGAGCGGTCTGGAATGTGGCACCAGCCGAGATGACGGAGCCATTCGACGCCAGGAGCGACGTGAACGAGCTCGGATTGATGCAGACGGCCTTCGAGGCGATCGTCGAGAGCAGCAGGCCACCAGCGCGCGAAGCGAAGTGGGACTGGCCGCGAACGTTCGTCGGGAAGGTGCCGATCGTGCCGGCCGCCGACTTCGTGGGCGCCGGGAAAGCTCCGGTCGCTTCCGATCCGTCAACGAAACCACCGCGCTCGTCGATAAACTCTGCCTGGAACGACGTGGCGCCCGAGAGGGCCGCTACGACCGCCGTGTCGGCGCGAGACGCTGTGGACCAGCGGATGACCGGCATAGTGCGGTCAACGCCGAATCGTGCGGACTTCGGAGACGTCGACGCATTCTGCAGACGGTCAACTTCGGTGTAGAGCGCCACATACGGGCTGCCGGCACGCGTGGTACCGGTCGTGGCATCCCAGCCACCGATCAGGTTCGTGGCGCACTCCGGGATATCTGCACCCGTCGAGGAGGCCATCGCGACCCAGTTCGTGTCGCTGCACGCCGGGCTCGTGGCACTGCCTGCACCCTGGTAGAACCACGAGCGCACACCAGCCGTACCAACGCCGGCGTCCGTCGAAGCCTCTGTCGCCGAGGCGAAGTTGAACGTCGCGTTCACCCAACCGGTAACGGCCGGAGAAGCGCGGCGAATGTCCGCCTGGACCGTGCTCGGACCAGCGTAATCGAGGCGGTTGGCGACCGGGCGCACCACGGCCACATCGCCCGTCGTGGCGAAGCGGTAACCGTTGGCGAACGTCACCAGCGGCGCCGGGTTGTTGTTGTTGTCGATACCAGCAATGACGCCGACGATGTTCTGCTGGGTCACGGCCGGGTGCGTGTATCCGAAGCACTCGATGTTGCCGTTGGCAGCCGTCGTGAAGTTCGTGGAGCTTGCGGTGCCCGACGCGTCCATGCGACCGAGCGCGCTGTTGTACGTCGTGCGGAACGGGCCTGCCGCGAACTTCTCGCTGCTGATGCCCTGACCCGTGCGGCCTCCGAACGAGAAACCAGCCTGGTTGCAGACGTCGAACGAAGCGAACGTACCTTGGCGCATACCGAGCGTCAGCGAGGTCAGGCTACGACCCGGCGTGTAGAAGACCGGGACCACCGAGGCCGAACCCTGGCCTTCCGTGCCTGGGCCGCCGAACCAGTTGAATCCGTTCGTCGGGTTGGTCGCGGAACGCGTCGGGTTCGTGTACTGGAGCGCGTAGCCGTCCAGATTGTTGAGCGTGACCGACGTGCGGAAATTCGCCGCATTCTGGGCGAGCACCGGGCCCGTCGCGGTCGTCGTCCACGTGCCGACCGAGATCGTCTTCGTGCCGTTCGGGAAACGCACCATCGAAGTGCCAGCCGTGAAGTCGGCCGTGAAGTCGGCGGTGTTCACGAACATCGTGATGTCGCCGGCATTCGCGCTGCCGCCGGAGAACACCTGACGCGCTGCCGCCTGGCGGTTCGTGCCGTCGGCGTTCGAGATGTACGCAACCACGGAGTCAACGCGCTGACCGTTCGGGTTGAGGTTCACGAGGATCTGGATCTGGTCGCGAACGTTGTTGATGTCGATCGGCTGGTTGACCTGGCCGTTCGCTTCCGACACGATGCCGGCCGCGCGCGTGGCGATCGCGGTGTCGATCGTCACCGTGCCAGCTTCGTCAACGTAGCGCGTGACGATCGGTCCCTGACGGACATCCTGGATCGTGACGTTGGCCGTCGTCTGCACCGTCACCGGCACGGTCGTCGAGACCGACGTGGCCGCGAACGCAGCCGACGAGGCCGAGTTGGCCGTCACCGTGATGACTGCGGAGCCCGGGGCGAGCGCCGTGATCAAACCGGTGGTCGACACCGTCGCGACCGACGGGTTAGCCGAGCCGTACACGTACGTCACCGCGCCTGCACCAGTCGGCTGAACGACGGCCGGGACCAGCTGCGTCGTGAGGCCGACGTTCGTGAGGATCGGCGTCGGAATGACGGAGAGCGACGTGATGCCGGACGGGAGGGCCGTCACAGTCACCGTGGCCGTCTGCGTGAGAACGGTCTGCGAGAAGCCATTCGCCGAACCCGTCGCCGTCACCGTGATGACCGCGGTGCCTGGAGCGACTGCCGTGATGACGCCCGCCGTGCCGCCCGCTGCCGGGTTGGCAACCGTGGCGATCGTCGGAGCGCTGGTGCCGTACGTGTACGTCACCGTGCGACCGGTCGTACCAGCCGGCGAGTTCTGCGTCACGTTCGGAACCAGCGAGAACGTCTGGCCTGGCGCCAGCGTCAGCATGCTGGAAGACAGCGTCAAGCCGCTGATCGCGGCCGGTGCTGCAGAAACCGTGACCTGCGAAGACGCCGAGGCGCCGTTTGCCGTCGCGGTGATGCTCGTGTTGCCGATGGCGACGGCGAGCACGCGGCACTGGTTGCCTACCACTGTCACGGAGGCAACCGAGGCATTTGAAGAGGCGCACGTGATGGCCGGAGCCGTCGCGCTTGTGCCGCCGGTCGCCTGCACCGAAAGCAGCGAGACTTCACCGACGTTGAGCGTCACGTTCGACGGCGAAATGGTAACGATCGTCGGCGTAACCTGCTCTGTCACCGTGACGTCATCGCCGCAAGCACCCAGTACGCTGAGCGCACCGAGACTTAGGGCGAGTAACGCCTTATTCCGAGAAAAGAGTTGCATTCATCCCCCTCTTTCGAGGTCGTGGAGGTAGCTGTCCGCATCGGGCTTGGGTGACCCGCCGCTGACGTACTGCATGGAAGCACGCGGCGCATTCGCCGCTCGCTCATTCAGGAGCTCTGGTTGGACTGAACACGTTTCGGGGAGCGGCCGAGCGGAGTTCACGCCTACATGAGTCACGAATGCCCTGTTGCACCTGCGTCTTCACTGCACCTGCGCATTCACCTGCGACTGCAGACACCACTAGTGCAGACCGAGCCGCGCCCGGACACGGGCGCGGCTGGGGCTGGATAGCGATGGGGGGAACCTAGGGGTGATCTCCCGCACGGTCAAGCGGTTGAGGTTCCAAGGTTCCCGTGCCCCCCATCACAATCTGCTATGGTCGAGCCTGAGAACGGACTTATCCACAGGACGCACGCCACGCTCGAAAATGCTGGGAAGACAGCCAATGGACGGATAGGTCTGGAAGGGCGTCACAGAAATGGGGTACCGTCACCAAACTGGCACTCGTTGGTGATATAGTAGACATGCATTTTCGGTCTTTATTCGCTTTATACATCTCATTGCACTCAAATGCGCTCGTCAGGGCTGCACCCCGCCCTATCTTGCGCCATGGCTGACCTGCCCCGGATCCACATCCCCACCCATTTAGAGGTCCCGGCCCCCGCCGGGAGCGTTTCCGGCCCCGCGCTCAACGCCGCACAGGCCGATGCCGCAACCCATGGCGACACCCCGCTCCTGATCGTGGCGGGCGCGGGTTCGGGCAAGACGCGCACGTTGATCCATCGGGTCGCGGCACTGATCAGCCGAGGCGTCCCACCGGGGCGCATCCTGCTGCTGACGTTCACCCGGCGCTCCGCCCAGGAGATGCTGGACCGCTGCCAGCGCCTCGTCGGCTCGGCGTCGCAACAGGTGCAGGGCGGAACCTTCCACGGCGTCGCGCACCGCCTGCTGCGGCGCTACGGGCCCTCGGTGGGTCTGCCGGCTGACTTCACGATCCTCGATCAGGGCGATGCGTCGGATCTCATGGGGATCGCGCGCGCGGCCCTTGGCTACGCCGATTCGCGTGGCCCGAACACCCGGGCGGGTGCGCCACGCTTCCCGCGCGCCGAGACGCTGTTGTCGGTCTACTCGCGCCACGTGAACACCGACCGGCCGATCGGCGACATCGTGGCTGAGGGCTGGGCACACTTCCTCGCGTGGACGGGGGACATGGAGCGCGTGTTCGGCGAATACGTGCGACGGAAGAACGAACGGAACCTGCTCGACTATGACGACCTGCTGTTGTCGTGGGCACTGTTGCTTGAACACGACACTACAATTGCTGAGCAGATCCGTGGCGGGTTCGAGCATGTGCTGGTCGACGAGTACCAGGACACGAACCCGCTGCAGTCACGCATCCTGCGCGCCCTGTGCACGCACGGGCGCATCACGGTGGTCGGCGACGATGCGCAGAGCATCTACTCGTTCCGTGGCGCGACCATCCGCAACATTCTCGATTTCCCGGCACAGTTCCCCGGGACGCGGGTCGTCACGCTGGAGCGCAACTACCGGTCGGTCGCACCGATTCTGGACACGACGAACGCGCTCATCTCGCGCAGCGTCGAGCGCTACAGCAAGCAGCTGTGGACGGAGCGCACGGGTGGAGAACCGCCCTGGCTCGTGACGCTGCGCGACGAACACGAGCAGACGAAGTTCGTGGTCGACCGGATCCTCGAACTGCACGACGAGGGCATACCGCTGCGCGAGATGGCGGTGCTCTTTCGTGCCGGCTACCTGTCGGCCGACCTGGAAATCGAACTCGCGAACCGCCGCATCCCGTACGAGAAGTGGGGCGGGCTCAAGTTCCTCGAGGCCGCGCATGTGAAGGACATGCTGGCCTTCCTGCGCGTGCTCGAGAACCCGCGGGATGAAGTGAGCTGGTATCGCATCCTGCGCCTGCTCCCGGGTGTGGGCGATGCGACGGCCCGCACGGCGGTCGAGGCGCTGTCGGCGCACGCGTGGGCACCCATGATCATTGGTTCGGTACGTGCGCCATCACGTGCACGACCGGGCCTGCAGGCGATCGGCGCGATGCTGGAAGGCATGCGGCGCGCCCATGAAGCACGCGAGGGCGCGACGCCGCCATCGGAGTCGATCCGCCTGATCCGGCAGTTCTATGACCCGATCCTCAAGGCCACCTACGACGACGCGCCACCGCGACTGGCGGATCTCGACCAACTCGAGACGATCGCCGCCGGGTACGCGGACCGCTCGAGCTTCCTGTCGGCGCTGGCGCTCGAGCCGCCATCCAACACGCAGGATCTGGCGGTCGGCGGTGACGATGAGAGCGACGCGTTGATTCTCTCGACGGCGCACTCTGCGAAGGGCAAGGAGTGGGACGTGGTGTTCGTGATCCACGCCGCTGATGGGGTGTTCCCGATGGCGCGCGCCGCGGACGACGAGGCCCAGCTGGAGGAGGAACGACGGCTGCTGTACGTGGCGATGACACGCGCGCGCGATCAGCTGTACGTGACCTATCCGCTGCACAGCTACGCCACGCGTACCGGCGCCGACTTCGCGTTCGGCCAACTGTCCCGCTTCCTCGATCCAGGCGTCCGCGCCACGATGCAACGCGTCACCCTCGCCAACGACGGCTTGCAGGCATTGCCGGGGCCACGCGAGAGCGCGGAGCAGCCGGCCATCGTCGACCTGCGGGCGCTGCTGCGGGGACGGTTCGGTACGACGTAGCCGCCCGTTGCCATGTGGGCCGGATCTCTGGGAACACGGATCTCACGGATTTGAACAGCGGATCTGTACGGTGATGAAGAGAAGCGACGACGCCGGTCGCAGACATCGTACTTTTTAGGTTGAACAGCATGCGGGGGCTGAGGCATGCGCGGAGCCTAACCCAAAAAAACGAGATGGCCGTCGGGCGCAGAGTCGTCTGGTTGCAAGCCAGAAAGATCCGCTGTTCAATCCGTGAAATCCGCGTTCCCAGAGATCCAGCGGCCACACCAGTGCAGGAGTCGCGCACCGATACGTGCGGTCGCCATCTTTCGGCAGCGTACGACCGTCGCACTTTCCCAAATCCCTCAGGTTCAATGCGTCCTGCTATTGCCCTCGTCGCGCTCACGTTCGCTGCGGCGAGCCCGCTGCTCGCCCAAGCGAAGTCGTCCGCAGCGAAGCCTGCATCGAAATCCGCCGTGCGTGACTCGTTCGCGCTGAGTGCGCCGCTGCCTGCTGATCCCGCGACACGGGTTGGCACCCTGGCCAACGGGCTGCGCTACTACGTGCGTCGCAATGCCAAGCCCGAGCAGCGTGCCGAGCTTCGGCTCGTCGTCAATGCCGGTTCGGTGCTCGAGGATGAGGATCAGCGCGGGCTCGCGCACTTCGTCGAGCACATGGCCTTCAACGGCACCAAGAACTTCGCCAAGAACGACATCGTGAAGTATCTCGAAGGGATCGGCGTGCGCTTTGGCGCCGACCTCAATGCCTACACGGGCTTCGATGAGACGGTGTACATCCTTCCCGTCCCCACCGACAGCGCCGGCATCCTTGAAAAGAGCTTCTCGTTTCTCGGCGATGTCGCCAATGGCGTGCTGTTCGACTCCGCCGAAGTCGTCGCCGAGCGCGGGGTCGTCCTGTCGGAGTGGCGCACCGGCCTGGGCGCGGAAGAGCGCATCCGCACCAAGCAGTTTCCCGTGCTGTTCAAGGGATCGCGGTACGCCGAGCGGCTGCCGATCGGATTGCCGAACATCCTCGAGAATGCATCCGTCGGTCCCGTCCGTCGATTCTGGCGCGACTGGTATCGCCCGGACCTGATGGCCGTCATCGCCGTCGGCGATGCCGACCCCGCGCGTCTCGAAGCGTTGATCAAGTCGACATTCGGCCCGATCCCGAAGCGCACCGGAGCGCGCCCGCGCGTCCTCGCGCCGGTTCCGACACATGCGGCGACGCTGTTCACCGTGGCCACCGACCGGGAACTGACCACGTCGTCCGTCGGTGTGCTCTGGAAGCTGCCACCCGCCAAGACGCGTACAGTCGGCGACTTTCGCCAGCGGCTCGCTGAACAGATGTATGCGCGCATGCTGAACCAGCGCTTCAGTGAGATCTCGCAGAAGCCCGATGCGCCGTTCATCGGCGCTGGTGGTGGCGGTGGAAGCTTCGTACGCACCGTCGACGTGTTCTCGCTCGATGCCACGGCGAAGGAAGGCAAGCTGCTCGAGTCGCTCGCGGTGTTGCTCGCCGAAGCCGAGCGCGTGCAGCAACATGGATTCCTGCAGAGTGAGCTCGATCGTGCGCGCACGAGCCTGTTGCGCGCCTTCGAGCGTGCGTACCTCGAGCGCGACAAGACCGAATCCGCGTCCTTCGTGCAGTCCTACATCGACAACTTCCTCACCGGCGACGCATATGCGGGCCGCGCCTTCGATTTCGAGGCCTCCAAGCGCCTGTTGCCGACGGTCACGCTGGCGGAAGTGAACGCCCTCGGACGCACGCGTACGGGCGACGCGAATCGTGTCGTGACCGTGACGATGCCCGAGAAGGATGGACTCGCGGTGCCGACGGAGGCGCAGCTGCGCGACGTCTTCACGAGGACGATGGCGACGAAGGTTGCACCGTACACGGAAACGGTTGCCGAAGGTGCCCTGGTCGCGAAGGCACCAGTCGCGGGGAAGGTCGTCTCCGAAAAGAAGAACGATGCCTTCGGATTGACCGAGTGGACGCTGTCGAACGGCGCGCGTATCTACATCAAGCCCACCGACTTCAACGCCGACCAGATCCTCATGTCCGCGTGGAGCCCGGGCGGCTCGAGCTTGCTCGCCGACAGCAACGTCACCCGCGGCATGTTCGCGACGCTCGCCGTCGAGCGTGGCGGCGTGGGCGACTTCTCGGTCATCGACCTGAACAAGAAGCTGACGGGCAAGGTGGCGGCGGTCGGCACGAGCATCGACGAGATCAGTGAGGGACTGCAGGGGCAGGCATCGCCGAAGGACCTCGAGACACTGCTGCAGCTGATGCATCTGCGGATGACGTCACCGCGGCGGGATACGGTGGCCTTTCAGGCACTGATGCAGCAGTTCGAGGCGGTGTTCAAGAACAAGGACGCCGACCCGTCGTCCGTGTTCAGCGACACGGTGCAGATGACGCTCGCCAATGGCAGCCCTCGCGTGCGCCCGCTGTCGGTCGCGATGCTCAAGGAGCTCGACCTCGCGCGCATGGAGGCGATCTACCGCGACCGCTTCGCCGATGCCGGGGACTTCAGCTTCCTGTTCGTCGGTAACGTCGATCCGGTTGCCCTCAAGCCACTCGTCGAGCAGTGGATTGCGTCGCTGCCGACCACGGGGCGCAAGGAAACCCCGCGCGACGTCGGGCCGAAGCCATTCACCGGCACCATCGACAAGAAGGTGCGCAAGGGCGAAGCACCGCAAAGCCAGACAGCGTTGCTCCTGCTGGGTTCGGGCGCATGGAGCCGTGAACAGTCGTACATGCTCTCCAGTGTCGGCGAAGTGCTCGAGATGCGCCTGCTCGACCGCCTGCGCGAAGCGCTCGGAGGGACGTACTCGGTGAGCGTGAGCACGTCGTACTCACGCAAGCCGCGCGAGGAATGGCAGGTGGTCGTCAGCTACGGCTCGGCGCCAGACAAGGCCGACGAACTGTTCAAGGCGGTGCAACAGGAGATGGATTCACTGCGCCGCGTGCCGCCGACAGCCGCGGAAGTCGAACGCGTGCGCGAGCAGCAGCGCCGCGAGCAGGAAGTCTCGCGCAAGCAGAACAGCTGGTGGGCAAGCGTCCTGCGCAGCCGTCTCGAGAACGGCGACGACCTGTCGACGGTGTATGCGATCGACGGGCTGATCGCGGGGCTGACGGCCGACAAGCTTGCCGCGGCGGCCAAGACCTACCTCGACGAGAAGAATCGCGCCCGGTTCGTGCTGCTGCCGGAAACGAAGGAGATCATCAAGTAGGCGGCTTCTGCTCCTTCGCCTTCTCTGCTGCCTTTTCTCTCGCGATCACGGCCTGCACTGCCTTCCGCAGGTCGCTGCCCTGCGCGATGTACACCGAATCGAACGCATCCAGTCGCTCGGCGTACACGCGGCGCGAGAGCAAGACGGCGTTGTTGAGCGTCACGCGTGCGCCCCACCCCGCCGGATAACCGACGAGACGGGGCGCGACGCTGTCGACGAGTCGCTGCCGCGCGCGCGCGTATACGGTGTCGCGCGCAGCGATGCGCGCCGCACTCGAGTCGCGCGGCAACAGCGCGAACACGCTGTCGATCTCGCCGGCCAACCGTTCCCAGAACGCGCCGAGCACGAGGTCGTTCTGCCAGTCCTCGACGGCGCGCCGCGTCGCCGACGTGTCGCCGCGCGCGCGGAAAAAATGTTCCGCGCCACGTCCGCCGACGAAGCTCGCGAACGATTCGTTGAACGGCACGCGACCCT
>DASQZA010000177.1:0-2267 GCA_035638935.1 Gemmatimonas sp.
TGACCCAGATCGGCTTCGATCACATGGAATACCTCGGCAACACGCTGGCGGCGATCGCCGGTGAAAAGGCCGGCATCTTCAAACCGGGGACGACCGCTGTCGTCGGCGAGACTCGTCCGGAAATTCGAGACCTCCTGCTGCAGCAAGCGCGTCGTGTCGGGGCGACACCGGTGCTCGCGACAGGGAACGACTGGAGGACGAGCGACGTCGAAGTCGAAGCGTCCGGCACCACGTTTACGTTGACGGTTGACGGAGCCTCCCGGCGCCTTTCCACACCCCTTGTCGGTGCGTTTCAGGCCGAGAACGCAGCGGTCGCGCTTGCGATGCTTCGTGGCGCCGGCGGGCGCTGGCAGGAACTCGAGACGCGGGCCGGCGAGCTGTTGCCGGGCGTGCGGCTTGCCGGGCGCTTCCACCGCTCCGGCAAGTGGCTGTTCGACGTCGCGCACAATGCAGACGGGGCAGCCACGGTGGCGGCCAATCTCGTGAAGGTGGGGGCACCGCGACCGATCGTCGGCCTCGTGTCGGTGCTCCGCGACAAGGACTGGCGCGGAATCCTTCGCTCCCTGAGCTCCGTCTGCGACACGCTGCTTCTCACGACCGCACCGACAGCACCAGCCTCGCGGGTATGGGCGCTCGACGAGGTGGGTTCTTGGGCGACGGAGCAGGGGATCGCGCACGCGATTCGTCCGGACTTCGACGCGGCGCTGGTCGATGCGGAATCCTCCGGTGCCACGATCGTGGTGACGGGATCCTTCCACACGGTCG
The DNA here is from genome assembly GCA_035638935.1 of Gemmatimonas sp. Classification (GTDB taxonomy): domain Bacteria; phylum Gemmatimonadota; class Gemmatimonadetes; order Gemmatimonadales; family Gemmatimonadaceae; genus Gemmatimonas. The sequence continues at coordinate 766 of DASQZA010000177.1, forward strand.
GCGATGCCATGGAGCGCTTGCAGGTGGATCCGCTCGCCCGGTAGCTTGCACGGATGCCCCCGAAACCATTACCGGGTTTTCGCGATTTCTACCCGGAGCAGTTAGCCGAGCGAGAGCACATCTTCACAACCTGGCGCCGCGTCGTGCGGCGCTACGCTTTTGTGGAGTACGATGGTCCACCGCTCGAACCACTCGACCTCTACACGCAGAAGAGCGGCGACGAAATCGTCGGCCAGCTCTACAACTTCGTGGACAAGGGCGACCGCGCCGTGTCGATGCGCCCCGAGATGACGCCGACGTTCGCGCGCATGGTGGGCGCGCGTGCGCAAGCACTGCGAAAGCCGGTACGCTGGTTCTCGCTGCCGCAGCTCTTTCGCTACGAGCGAACGCAGAAGGGTCGGTTGCGCGAGCACTACCAGCTCAACGTGGACATGGTCGGTGAAACCGACGTGCTCGCGGATGCGGAGCTGCTGGCGGTCGCCGTGGACATCATGCGCGAGTTCGGGCTGGACGTCGGTGACGTGCGCGCTCGCGTATCCGACCGGCGCCTGCTCAACGGACTGCTCTCGCACCTCGGCATCGACGAGGCGACGTGGTCCGATGTCTACGCGGTGCTGGACAAGTTGGAGCGACAGCCGCGCGAGATCTCAGCCGAGAAGCTGTCGGCTGCAGGGCTCTCTCCCGGCATCGTCGATGAGCTGCTGGGGTTCGCGACGCTCGACTTCGAGACCGTGCTGGCGCGCTTCGGTGACGCACCAGCGGCGGCGGAGCACGTGGCGAGCTTCGGCACGTACCTGCAACACTGCCAGGCCCTCGGCATCGCCGACTGGATTCGTTTCGATCTCACGATCGTGCGCGGGTTGGCATACTACACGGGAATCGTGTTCGAGTTGTTCGATGCGCAGGGTGAGTTCCGGGCGATTTGCGGTGGGGGCCGGTACGACCGACTGCTCGCCTCTCTCGGAGGCACGGACTTGCCCGCACTCGGTTTCGGCATGGGAGACGTCGTGCTCGGCGAGCTGCTTCGTGCGCGGGGCCGGATGCCGGCAAATCTCCAGCTTGGCGCCGACGTCTGGCTTGCGCAGGCGCCAGCGGAGGCCAGCTACCCGCGGCGCACGTTGGAGCTCGCCACACAGCTGCGCGCACGCGGGCTCTCCGTGGAGTATGCGTTGCGGGCACAGAAGACCGACAAGCAGTACGAAGCGGCGCGCAAGGCGGGCGTCGGGTATTTCGTGATGCTCGATCCGGAATCGGCGGACGACGCATCGGCCGGATTCAGGGTGAAGGATGCCACCAACGCAGAAACGCACTTCACATCGATCGACGCGCTCGTCGAGCGCGTGACCACGCGACAGGGACCAAGCTGATGGCTGACGACAAGAAGCTGCCGACACGCGCCGAGAACTTCAGCGAGTGGTACAACGAGCTCGTGCTGCGCGCGGAGCTCGCGGACTATTCGCCGGTGCGTGGCTGCATGGTGATCCGTCCGCACGGGTATGGCG
>DASQZA010000178.1:0-2761 GCA_035638935.1 Gemmatimonas sp.
CGGCAAATGGAACGGCTCGGCTGCGCACTGATCGGCCAGACCGGGGAGATTGCACCGGCCGACCGGCGACTGTACGCGCTGCGAGACGCCACCGCGACCGTGGAGAGCATCCCGCTCATCAGCGCGAGCATCATGTCGAAGAAGCTTGCGGAAGGGCTGACGGGGCTCGTGCTCGACGTGAAGACCGGTTCGGGGGCCTTTCTTCCCGAGCTGGATCGCGGGCTCGAGCTGGCGAAGACGATGATCGACCTGGGCGTCGACCACGGCTGCCCGGTGGTGGCGTTGATCACGGCGATGGACCGCCCACTCGGGCGCGCCTGCGGCAATGCCCTGGAGGTGGAGGAGTGCATCATGGCCCTGCGCGGGGAAGGGCCGCCCGATCTCATGACGGTCACCTACGCACTGGGTGCGGAAATGCTGCTGCTCGGCGGCGTAGCGGTCGATCGTGATGACGCACGGCGGCGCATGGAAGTCGCCATCTCGAGCGGTCGCGCAGCGGTGAAGTTGCAGGAGATCATCGAGGCGCAGGGCGGCAATCCCGCCGTCGTCGACGATCCGTCGCTGCTTCCGGAAGCACCGGAACTCGAAGTGTTCGTTGCGCCCCGTGACGGCGTCGTGGCGGGTGTGGAACCGCGCGCGATCGGTCGTGGCATCACGCTGCTGGGAGGAGGGCGCTCACGCGTGGAGGACACCATCGATCCTGGCGTCGGCTTCGTCATCACGGCTCGCCCGGGTGACGTCGTGCGGAGGGGTGAGCCGCTCGCCAGCGTATTCGCGCGTGACACTGCCGGCGTGGAGAATGGACTGCGGGTCCTGCGGGATGCGATTCGCATAGGCGATGAAGCGGAACGTCCGCTGCCGCTGGTCTCGCACCGGGTGACCGAAGCCGGGGTGGAGCTGTACGAGTCCTGAGCTCATTGCACGGAGTCGCGAAGGGTCCTTAACTTCCCCGCAGCCATCCGATACCGATCTTCTGCGATTCACCCCGGTCACCGTCGAACCGATGCTCGCTCCCAAGCACGCACGACTTCTCAGCTTCGTCTTCACCCTCGCGATCCTGCCGCTGCTCGGGCTCTACGCGCTGCTGATGAAGATCTCGACGCCCTCGCCCGAGGGTGGAATGGAGCCCACGGTCACGATGATCTGCTACTTCGCGTGGACGATCATCTTCAGTGCGCTGATCATCGTGTCGTGGAATTTCTCGCGACAGCTCGCGCGCGAAGCGAAGGGACAATTCCAGACGCCGTAGCCATGGCATTGCGGCATGACGGGTGACGCGATTCGGGACGTCCTTGCCGACGATCACGCCGTGGTGCGAGCGGGGCTCCGTGCGATGCTCAGCACGGCGCGTGACATTCAAGTTGTCGGGGAAGCGGGCACTGGGCGCGAAGCGATCGCGCAGTTCGAGCGGCTCGCACCCGACGTCATCGTGATGGACCTGTCGATGCCCGACATGGATGGTGTGGCGGCAACGCGCGCCATCATCGCGCACGATCCCGACGCGCGTGTGCTGGTGCTGACCATGCACTCCGAGGACGAATACCTCGTGTCGCTGCTCGAAATCGGCGCAGCCGGATACCTCGTGAAGACGGCGGCCGACCGGGAACTGGTGACGGCGGTTCGCGCCGTAGCGCATGGCGACCCGTATGTGAGTTCATCAGCGTCGAACGTGCTGGTGCGCGGCCTCACGAAGAAAGACCCGGCGCAGGCGGAACGCGATCGCTATGGCGCGCTGACGCAACGCGAGCGTGACGTGCTTCGGCTCGTCGCCCACGGCTTCTCGGCTCCCGAGATCGGCGAGCAGCTGTTCATCAGCCCGAAGACCGTTGATTCGTACAAGCAGCGCATCAACGACAAGCTTGGCATTTCGCACCGGTCCGAGTACGTGTCGCTGGCGCTGCGACTGGGTGTGCTCGGACCGGGCTGACCGCCGCCGACTGCACGGAATTAACGGCGGTCAGGTACGGACAATCAGATATCGAGGTTGCTCACGAACCGGGCGTTGCTCTCGATGAACAGGCGGCGAGGTTCGACATCGTCACCCATGAGCGTCTGGAACGTCTGGTCGGCGAGCACGGCATCGTCGAGTGTCACGCGCAGCATCGTGCGTGTCTCGGGATCCATCGTCGTCTTCCACAGCTGCTCCGGGTTCATCTCACCGAGACCCTTGTAGCGCTGCACGTAGACGTTGGAGGCACGTGCATCGCCATTGCCCAACCGCTCGGCATACGCTTCACGCTCCTTTTCGGTGTAGGCGTAGAACTCTTCCTTGCCCTTGGCCACGCGATACAGGGGCGGCTGGGCGATGTACATGTACCCCGCCTCGATGAGCTCCCGCATCTGCCGGTAGAAGAACGTCAACAGCAACGTGCGGATGTGGGCGCCGTCGACGTCGGCGTCCGTCATGATGATGATCTTGTGGTAGCGCGTCTTTGCGAGGTCGAACTCTTCGCGGATGCCCGAACCGATCGCCGTGATGATCGTCCGGATTTCTTCGTTCGACAGCACCTTGTCGATGCGGGCCTTCTCCACGTTGATGATCTTGCCGCGCAGCGGCAGGATGGCCTGGAAGTCACGCTTGCGTCCCTGCTTGGCCGATCCACCGGCGGAGTCACCCTCGACGAGGTAGATCTCGCACAGCGCTGGGTCGGACCACGAGCAGTCGGCGAGCTTGCCGGGCAGGTTCGCGACGTCGAGTGCCGACTTCTTGCGCGTGAGGTCGCGCGCCTTGCGGGCCGCCTCGCGCGCGCGTGACGCCGAC
>DASQZA010000179.1:0-11253 GCA_035638935.1 Gemmatimonas sp.
CCGCACGACGCCGCGATGGCACGACGTTCCCGATTGATACCTCCATTTCCCAGGTCGAGTCGGACGAGGGCCGTCTCTTCACCGTGATCCTCCGCGACGTGTCCGCGCGCGTCGCCGCCGAGGCCGAGAGAGCGCAGGTCGAGAACGCCCTGCGCGAGAGCGAGACACGGGCACGCATCCTGTTCCGCGACAGTCCAATGCCGATGTGGGTCTTCGACCTCGAAACGACGCGCATCCTCGATGTGAATGACGCGGCGCTTGCCCGCTATGGATATACGCGCGAGGAGTTCTGCGCACTTTCCGCCGCGGCACTCCGTCCGCCAGAAGACGTGCCGCGCTTCCTGGCCAGCGTCGCCGAGCCGCGCAGGGGCCTCGCGCATATCGGCATCTTTCGACACGTCACGAAGGCAGGGACACCGTTCGACGTCGAGGTGACCGCGCAGGACACCACGTACGACAACCGGCCGGCGCGCGTCGTGTTGTCGAAGGACATCACGGAGCGGCAAGTGGCGGAGGATGCGCTGCGCCGCTCCGAACAGCGGTATGCACTCGCCGTACGCGCAACCGGCAACGCCATTTGGGAATGGGATTTGATGACGGACATCCTCACCTGGAGCGAGGGCGCACCCAGCGTCATGGGCTACGTCAGCCCGGTCCCGTCAGCACTTTCGTGGTGGGCCGATCGCGTGCATCCCGACGACCGCACGCGCGTGATGGACAGCTTGGGCGCCGTGACCGATGCGTCGAGCGACACTGACGATTGGCGCGCACGCTACCGCTTCCGGCGCGAGGATGGGACGTACGCTGTCGTGGTCGACTGTGGATCGGTGCTGCGCGACACCACGAGACAGGGTGTTCGGATGATTGGTGCAATGGAAGACATCACAGCGCAGGTCATGCTCGAGGCACAGCTGCGCCAGGCGCAGAAGATGGAAGCGGTCGGCCAACTCGCGGGCGGCGTTGCACACGACTTCAACAATCTGCTCACCATCATCCAGGGAAATCTCGCGTTCGTCCAGGCGGAAATGGCCGCCGACCATCCGGCCAGAAGCGATCTGGACGAGGTGCGCATGGCCGCCGATCGCGCGGGAACGCTAGTGCGGCAGCTGCTCACGTTCAGCCGGCAGCAGCCGGTACAGCCGGAAGACGTGCAACTTACCGAGGTGGTGGGTCAGGCGGAGAAGCTCCTGCGGCGCGTCATCGGCGAGGAGATCTCGCTTGTGGTGACGCTCTCGGAGGATTCGACGCTCGTGCACGCGGACCCGGGACAGCTCGAGCAGGTGCTCATGAACCTGGCCGTGAACGCGCGCGATGCGATGCTCACGCCGCAGCACGGGCACGATGGACGTGGCGGTACACTCAGCATCGACGTCGATGCCGTGACATTGGCGCCGTCGGAGTCGCGCACGTGGGATCAGGTGCGCCCCGGGCGCTGGGTACGTCTTGTCGTACGCGACACTGGGCATGGGATGGATGCCGACACGCAGACGCACATCTTCGAGCCGTTCTTCACGACGAAGGCCATCGGTGCAGGCACGGGGCTCGGGCTGTCGACCGTTTTCGGCATCGTGCGGCAGGCCGGCGGTGCGATTCGTGTCGACAGCAGCCAGGGGCGAGGCACGACGTTCACTATCCTGCTGCCCGCGCTGGCACAGGACGCAAGCAACGGTGCGGTGCGTCGCGGCATGGCCACTCCTGTGTCGACAGCGGCTGTGCATACCACCGTACTGCTGGTCGAAGATGAAAAGGGGGTACGCGCTACCGTGCGCCGCATTCTCGAGCGCCACGGGTATGCGGTGCTGGAAGCGCGCAATGGAGCCGATGCGTTGTTGCTCTGGCGTGCTCACCGCGACGCAATCGGGGTGCTCGTCACCGATTTGCGCATGCCAGAGCTGGGCGGACGCGAGCTGGTCGCGCACCTCTCCGCCGAGCGCCCGGAGTTGCCAGCCGTGCTCATCTCCGGGTACGCTGACGCGCCCGATATACCGTCGACCCGCCCGCAGCAGGTGACGCTTGCGAAACCGTTCACGATCAACGCCCTGTTGACGGCCGTGAGCGATGCGATGCAGGCAACGCCGGTGTGAGCGTGTGAGTAGAAACGCCTGGTCGAATCCGGGCATTATCTTTCCGTCGTTCCTCCCCCCGCTGCGAGCCAACTCGAAAGCCTGCCGTGTCAGACGACCAATCATCCATCGCCGCTTCTGGTCCAGCCGCGCGGAGCGGGTCCGGCCCAACCTTCGGTGCGCCCGAATTTCCGCTCGGCGTGGCTGCAGACGCAGCCCGTGCGCTGTTCGAACAGTCTCCGTTCAGCACCGTGCTGTACGACACGGCGGGACGCGTCCTCGCAGTCAATGCGGCGTTCGAGCATCTCTTCGGGCTGACGGTGGATGTCATCCCCGCCGACTACTCGGTGCTGACCGATCCGCAGCTCGAGAGCGCTGGACACCTCCCGATCGTGCGCCGCGCATTCGAAGGCGAGACGGCCATATTGCCGCCAGTGTTCTACGACGCGGTGCTGCTCGACGGCGCGGGCCGGCAATCGTGGACGCAAGGCCACTTCTTTCCAATGCGCGACCGCACCGGTACGGTGAGCGGCGTCGTCCTGGTCCACGTCGATCTCACCGAGCGCATGGTGGCGGACGAGGCCCGCCGCCTGAGCGAGGAACGGCTGAGGGTCGCGCTCGACGCCGGCGGCATGGGGGCCTGGGAATGGGATGTCGTGAGCGGGCGAGTACACTGGTCGGACACGCTGCAGCGCATCCACGGGCTCGTCCCGGGCTCCTTCCGCGGCACGTTCGAGGAATACCAGGCCGACATTCACCCGGAAGATCGCGAGCGCGTGCTCGCACAGATCGCGCACAGTCTCGACGGCGGCACGCACGAACTGGAGTATCGGATCATCCGACCCGATGGTGCGCTGCGCTGGCTCGAAGCGCGTGGAGAGCTCTTCCGCGATGCGGACGGGCGCCCGTCTCGCATGCTTGGCGTCTGCACGGACGTGACGGAGCGCAAGCTTGCGGACGAGGAACGCGATCGCGTACGGCGCCTCCTCGAGAAGCAGGCTGGGGAACTCGAGCTGCAGACGCAACTTCTGCAGACGCAGGCCATGGAGCTGGAGGAGCAGCAGATCGAGCTGGAGCAGCAAACGGAGGAGCTGCAGGTCACCAACGAAGAGCTTCATCGAAGCAACGATGCGCTCACGGCAGCGCACGAAGCATCTGCACGCGCCGAGGCGTACACCCGTGGCATCCTCGGCAGCATCGGCGACCCGTTCGTCGTGCACGACGACGAGTGGCGGTTCCGCTACGTCAACGCGGCGGCCGCCTCGATATTCGCGGAAAGTGGCATACCGAACGCGGACCGGCCGGATGCACTGCTCGGGCGGATCGTGTGGAATGTGTACCCGGATCTCGTTGGTACGGCGATGGAGCGCGAGATGCGGCGCGCGCGCGACCAGGGCATCGCGCTGACGTTCACCGAGTTCTACGCGAGGACCGGCAGGTGGTCGGAGATGCGCTGCTATCCCATGCCGGGGCGCGGACTGGCGACGCTCTGGCGCGATGTCACCGAACAGAAGCGTTCCGAGGAGGCGCGCCACTATCTTGGGCTCGCGGGCGACATTCTCGCTCGGTCGCTGGACCGCGACGAAACCGCGCGCGAGCTGGCGGGATTGCTCGTGCCACAGCTCGCGGACTGGTGCTCGATCGAGCTGCTCGACGCCGCCGGCGCACTGCGGCAGGTTTCCGTCGCGCATGTCGATCCGGCAAAGGTCGTGTGGGCGGCGGCACTGCACGAGCGCTATCCGGCAGATCCCACGGCGAAGACCGGGTCGCACGAAGTGGTGCGCACCGGGCAGCCGATGCTCTATCCGGACATTCCGGACGCACTTCTCGTCGCCGCTGCAAGGGATGACGAGCACCTGCGCATCCTGCGCGACATCGGCTTCGCGTCAGCGCTCACCGTGCCACTCATCGCGCGCGGCGAAACCATCGGCGCGATGAGTCTCGTGTCCGCCGAGTCGGGACGCCGGTACGGTGATGCCGAACTCGAGCTCGCGGGCGAAATCGCGACGCGTGCCGCGTTGGCGTTCGACAACGCCGCACTCTATGCCGAGGCCGTGAAGGCGCGATGCGAGGCCGAATCGGCGAACAAGTCGAAGAGCGAGTTTCTCGCGACCATGAGCCACGAGCTGCGCACACCGCTCAACGCCATCGGCGGCTACGCGCAGCTCATCGAGATGGGTGTGCACGGGCCGGTCACGGACACACAACGCGAGGCGCTGCGGCGGGTTCAGCGCAGCCAGCAGCATCTGCTGTCGCTCGTGAACGACGTGCTCAACTTCGCGAAGCTCGAGGCCGGCCGCGTGGTCTACGACATCGAACGCGTTCCGCTGCGTGAGATCCTCGCCGGTCTCGAGTCGCTGGTCGCACCGCAACTCGCGGAAAAAGAACTCAGCTTCGCGTGTCTCCCGTGCGACGTCGCCGTCGGTGTGGCAGCGGACCCGGAGAAGCTGCAGCAGATCCTGCTCAACCTGCTCTCGAACGCGATCAAGTTCACGTCCCCAGGCGGTGCCATTCGTGTCGACTGGAGTGCGGAAGCCGACCGCGTGTACGTCAACGTGTCGGACACCGGTATCGGCATCCCCACCGACCGGCTCGAGGCAGTCTTCGAGCCGTTCGTGCAGCTCGCCACCGGCGGCGCGTGGCGGAATGGGGGAACGGGGCTCGGACTGTCCATCAGTCGTGACCTGGCGCGTGCGATGAGTGGCGACCTGACGATCGAGAGCCGCCCCGAGCGCGGGAGCACGTTCACGCTGGTGCTGCCGCGGCGGTAACGCGGGGATAACGCGGGGTTGCTGGAGGGTATCACGTAATCGAACCGGTACACGGTTCCCGTCGTCATCCGGACCCCTCACGCGCGGGAACAGTATCGTCCACAGCACCGAGCACGCGGCCGGTGACGATCTCCGTCCGCCGAGACCTGACTGTGCGCGATGTGCGGCGCAAGCGAAGCGATCGCGGCGGCGGCGCACACCGCGTCGCACCGGAACGATGAGGGACAGCGTGAACCGGAGAATCGAGGGCGTTCGCAGCGAGGCTGAGAAACCGGTCATCGATCGGCGCCGCCAGTCCGATTCTTGTGTGATGCGACGAGGCGGTCGAGCCATTCGAAGAGCGCCAGGCGCGCTGCGGGATTGATCGCCGCGGGCCCCTGCGCGCGCAGGCTCGCCGGCATCGTGGCGTGCTGCTGGAACGTGTGATCGGAGTTCGGGATGGAGCGGAACGTGGCGCGCCCCGGCTTCGCCTGATTCACGATGTCCGCGATGAGTTCGTGGTCGCCGCGTGCGCCGACGAAATCGCTCTCGCCGTGCATGGAAAGCACGGCGCCGTCGTACGCGCTCCACGCGTCGGCCAGCTGTCGTCGCGCGAGCTGGCGCCAGAACGGAAAGGCGAGCCCGGAAATGGTGCGGCCGTCGGGCACGTGCGCCGCGAGCGCCGTCGCGAGTTCCGGGTGGCGTGCACGGATGTCGGCGGGCTCGATCCCCTCCATCACCAGGTAATGGGAGAGCCAGGCCTGCTCGCGCACGATGCGATCGACCGTCACCAGCGGGAGCGCGCCCAGCGTTGCCTGGCGACGGACGGCCTCGACCCAGTACTCGGGCCACGACTTGGCGATCGTGCCGTAGACGGCGATCCCCTTGAGCGACGGCGTGCCCGCCGACCGCTCCACGGTGAGCAAGGGGCCGAACACACCACCCATGCTGTGCCCGAACAGGAACACGCGACCGGTGTCGACGAAGCTGTACCGAGGCAGCGCGCGCATGGTCGCGCGATACATCGCGAGCTCCGACTCGAAGTCCGCTTCCGGTGTCGGGCCACCCTCGCTGTCCCCCTGCCCGGCCTTGTCGACGCGCACGGTCGCCCAGCCACGCTCCACTGCCGCGCCCAGCATGTCACCGTAGGAGATGCTTTCGAACGGGCCATCGAGACTGTACGGCCCGATCCCGCCGATGACGAACAGCGTGGGATGCGCTCCGGCCACTGGCTGTCCGGCGCGCATCGGTTGCGTCACCATGACGCGAAAACGTTTGCCGTCGACGGTGACATGGTCATAGTGCGTGCGGAAGTTCTCTCCCTGTTGACGGGGACGTTCCCGCATCGTGGTGGAGACCGAGTCGACGCGACCGGCGCGTGCGAAACGGAAGCGCACTGGCCTCCCGACTGGGATTGACCGCAGCGCCGTAACGCCGGCCTGTGGCGAGGTGACCCGCGTGTCATCGACGGCGAGCAACACGTCGAGCACACGCAGTCCGGCAGCAGCTGCAGTGCTTCCCGGAGTCACCGATAACAGCGCGAGCCCTTCGCCCGCGGCGAGATTCAATCGCGTCCGGACCGTATCAGGTACCGGCACGAGCTGCGCCCCGAACAGCGAGCGCCGCGGCAGCGCATCCTGCTGCGCGCGCACGCTCGATGGACCGAGCGCGAGGAGGAGCCCTGCGATGACTCCCGCAAGTTGTGCGTGACGTGCGCGGCGTGCGTGACGTGCGAGGCCGGTGTGATGAGCAGGATGCAGCGGGCGACGAGGATTGCTGTCCATAGAGCCGGGGGACGGAAGCGTGGATGTGCGATCGATGCAGCACATCGTACGGAATCCGCGATCGCCGATGGCGAGCGTCCGGTCTGCGATTTGTAAGCACTGATCCATCCCCGCCCCGACGATCGGACACGTCGCTCGCTCGATGCTTACCAAATCCTTGCAGCATGCGCGTTGTCGCGACGGCAGTCGCACGCGAAGCTTTCGGAATACCCGCTGCCAGATCTTCCCAATCGGTCCCCAAACCCCGAGAGTCTCTCAACATGGAATCCAGAATCCCGCTCGTTACCCTGCTCCTCGCCGGCGGCATCGCACTCCTGATCGGCGTCGCCGTGGGTTTCTATCTCGACGCATTGATCTGATCGTGCCGATCGGGCCGATGGTGCCGATGGTGCTCGTGCCCGCACACTGATCACCTCGTGCGCGGGTGTGCTCATCCGCGGGGAAAGCCGACGACGAAGCGCGCGCCACCACTCGGCGCTTCGTCGATCGTCGTCGCCCCGCCGTACTGGAGCGCCAGCTCGCGCACCACCGCGAGGCCGATCCCGGACCCACCCTGTCCCGACTCCTCGGCTGACTGTCCGCGCCGGAAGGCTTCCCACACATGCTCCCGCTCTTCCACGGCCACGCCGGGCCCCTGGTCGTCGACCCAGATCCGCACCTGTTCGTCGTCGAGCGCGGCGCCGATCGTCACGGTCTGCCCGATGGGGCCGTACTTCACGGCGTTCTCGAGAAAGTTCATCAGCACCTGTCGCAGCGCCAGCGAGTCGATCCGTGCGCGGACGCCGTGCGGCACAGTCGCGACGACGCGCACGCGGCGCTCCACGGCGAGCGGTGTGAACGCGTCAACCACATGCGCCACCTCCTCGCCGACGTCGACCGGTGCAATCGCCTCGGCGGCGGTGGCATCCTCCGCATGCCGGCGCAGGCGCGTGTAGTTGAGGAGGTTGTCGACCAGGATCGTGAGCCGACTCGACTCCTTCTCGATGATCTGCAGCGCGCGCGTCCGCTCGGCCGGATCCTCCAGTGTCCTGCCCTGCAGGAGCTCCGCGAACATGCGGATCTGGGCGAGTGGCGTGCGCAGCTCGTGCGACGTGCTCGCGACGAAGTCCGAGCGCAGGCGCGTGAGCTCCCGATCCCGGCGAGCACGAATGGCGCGCAGGCGATATCGGATCAGCGCGACGACCAATACCAGGAGCGCCACTACAACCGGCGTCTCGATCAGTAGCACCTGTCGTGCGGCTGCCAGCACCTCGGCGCGGTCGAATTCGCGGAGGACGAGCCAGTCGAGCTCCGGGACGCGCGCCACCGCGTAGTGCGTCAATTGTCCGCCCGCCCCGGGGCGGTGTCGATCTCGAGTTCGCCGGGCGCCCGCCGGAGCGCACGCCGGACGTGCGACGGCAGCGCCGCCGACGCATAGAACGAGTCCGGCGCTCTCGCCCCTGGTCCTCCTTCGGTTGCCACGACAGCCAGAACGCTCGGTGCATCGTGCGGACCGCGTCGCTGCGCAAGCACCGATGTCCGGAGCGTCTGCACGTCCGCACGACGCGTGTTGAGTGTGGGAAAGGTCGTGTCACCGACCGGCGCGAGCAACACGACTGCAGCGACCGCGGCGCCGTCCACGAGGATTGGCGCACGGAACTCGGCGCAATATCCGGCGCCACACGGGACGGCGAGGGTCGGAATGCGCCTGGATGCGTCCGCACCCCACGCCGCCGGCACGGCTTGGCCGGTGCTCCGCCCGTCGACGACGATGGCGCCCGGGAGGTCATGAGGCGGATGCGTCGGGGCGAGTGCCGTGGCCAACACCATGCCCCGCAGGTCGACGATATATCCGGCGACGAACCCTTCGCGCCGCGCCAGCACGTCCATGGCGGCCCGAAAGCGCAGGGCGAGGGCCGAGGCCGGGTCTATCGCGCGCGCCTGCCCAGCGTTGCCACTGGCGCGTCCGGATGGCGCTTTCACGGCGAGATCACGCGAGAAGTCGTGAGCCAGGAGTGCAGCGATCGACTCCGCGAGGGCGGCACGACTCCGCCCCCACGCGGACACCTGTTGCACCACGCCCGGTGTGTGAAGCTGGTGCGTCGCCGCGACCGCTGCGCCGAACGCATCGCGGATGTTATACGTACGCCATACCACCCCGGCGGCGACCAGCGCGGCGAGCACACTCCAGAACGCAACGCCGGTCGCCGCGACCCGCTTCATGGGTCGAACCGGTAACCCGCCTTCCACACCGTGATGAAATGGCGAGGGCTCGAGGGTTCGTCCTCGAGCTTGCGCCGAAGCTCGCCGACGTGGATGTCCACCGTTCGCGTGAGGACGTCCGCGGCATGCCCCCACACGTCGCGAAGCAGCGAGACCCGCGTTCGCACCACGCCCGGCGTTCGCACCAGCGAGAGGAGCAGCGCGTACTCGCGCGGTGTCAACGCCACCCGCACACCTCCCTTGGTCACGACCCGCGCGGCCGGCTGAATCTCGATGTCACTGAACCCGTACGGAGCGGCCCCCGCCTCATTCCACCCGCCGGCGCGGCGCAGGTGGGCGCCGACTCGTGCCATCAGTTCCGACAAGCCGAACGGCTTCGTGACGTAGTCGTCTGCGCCGAGCCGGAGCCCGTGCACCTTGTCGACCTCCGCGCCACGTGCGGTGAGCATGATGATCGGCGCGTCGAGGCCCATGCGGCGTAGCGCCTCCAGCGTTCGAAAGCCGTCCATGCCTGCCGGCAACATGATGTCGAGCAGTACGAGCGCGGGGCGACGCTCGGTCGCCAGGCGAATGGCAGTCGTCCCATCCGGCGCGACGTCGACGATGTGTCCCTCGCCCTCGAGACTCCGACGAAGGCCAAAGGCGAGGTCCTCGTTGTCCTCTACGACCAGGATATGCGCCATGCAGCGAGCGAACCGTGAACGGGGGATCGGAAAGCTATCACGCGAGGCACCGCCGGGCCGCTGGTCCGAACATCGCCACTCCGCTCACCGAGGCGCCGGTGCAAATGCCACCGGGAAAGTCATCGAATGTGTGCTGGCTGGAAGGTCCGGCCGACGGGGAGGACACCCGTGTCTGGTACCTCGATAGCTAGCGGCGGCTCCGGCGATGGCGGTCAGCACGGGGTATGCGAGATGTAAGCGATGTATGGGGGCTCGCGGCCGACCAGCTCTGGGTCACGGGGTCACGGGGTGCGCTTCACGCACTCGACCCGGGCTACGGCGCGATCGCGGGCGCACCCGACGAGGCGGTTATTGGTGGTGCGGCGAGAATGAAATTCCTTCCGATCGCGAGGCCGACGGCGAGCCCAAGGAGGACGGCCAGAAGGAGCACGCGCGGCATCCACGACGGTAGAAGGTGCGCGGCAGTCTGCGAGATGCGTGAGGTGATGGCGGGTGGCGAAAGTCGCATCGGGTCCGAAGGCTCGAATCGGTTGGAGGTCGCGAGCACAGTGCCGCGTGGGAGAGCGGAACGGTACTCCAAGGCAGGACGCAATCCGTCGCACCTTCGTCTGCACTTTGTATGGCTCTCATGAAGTCGCGCCCCCGCCGCGGTGAAAGGAGCGGCACAACTGCGCCAGCCTTTCCTCGTTCACGGTAGGCGAGCACGGACCCACGCCGTCCATTCCCGCTCGAAGGTCGATAGATCGCGCGGCGCCGACCGCATTTCCGCCAGGAGTGCGGATGTTGATTTGCCCGCGCGCAGCCCTTCGGCCATGCGCCGCACGGCGTCGCTGCCCTCGCGCTCCAGCAGGAACTCGAGCACCGCGCGGCTCTGCGGGTAGAAAAGCGCCGCCCGACGGATGGCGGCAGGATCGGATTCCGCGCGGACGACGAGCATGCCGCCGTCACTCGATGTGGCGCCCTCGCTGACGATCTCGCCCCCGGATACCGGGTGTGCGCTCGAGAACAGTTCGGCGAGCGGGATCAGCGCGTCCCGGTGGCGCCGCAACGCCTCCTGCTGCGCTGCGAGTTCCGAGGGCGTCTCGACGAGCGACGCGATGCCTTCGTTGAACCACGCCGGGAGGGTCCCGTAGTGGTGACCGACCAGCTGGTGCACCGTCTCGTGCGCCACGAACCCTTCGCTCACCGGGCTCGACTCGAGGGCGCCGAGAGTAAGCCGCTGCATGTCGGCACGCATCTGGTTGGCGAGCTCCGCGGCGCGCAGTCTGACGGTCAATGTGGTGCCCGCCCGGGCAACGGAGAGCGTCACGCTGTCACCCACCCGGAGGGAGCGCGCGAGTGCACGTGCGCGTGCCGGCGCCGATGCGTACACGAGGGGTTCGCCGTTCCACGCGGTAAGCATGTCTCCGTTCCGCAACCCCGCGGTCGCCCCCGGTCCGCCGGGAATCGTACCGGCAACGCGAAGCGCGCCGGTGGAGTCGACACGCGCGACGATCCCGAGCGGCTCGAGCGGCACGGCGACGATCGGCTTGCGTGCGTCGATCGTCCGTGCGCGCCACCGCTGCACGTGCAACCCGCGCTCCCGATATCGCGCGTCGTGATGCGCGAGCCGTTGTGCCTCGGTGTCGAACAACACGGTCGCGAAACGCGCGGGTGCCTTCCCGAACAGGCGAGAGTAGTGCGCCGCCGCGCGTGCCGCGCCGGTCGTCGCCAAAGTGAGCGCCGCGCTGTCGGGCGCATGCACCTCGAAGCCCGGCGTATCGCGCGACAG
>DASQZA010000180.1:0-3534 GCA_035638935.1 Gemmatimonas sp.
GGCGGGCGAATGAACGGGTACATTTTCTCGGAGCGCGTGCGCAAGACGTTGGCAATGTCACGCGAAAACGCGTATCGACTGGGCCATGAATACGTGGGTACGGAACACCTGTTGCTCGGCATCATCGCGGAAGGTGGTGGCGTCGCGTCCGCGGTGTTGCAGAACCTGAGTATCGATACAGGTGAACTGAAGCAGCGTATCGAAGCTGCAATCACAACGTCGGCGAACAGCGGATCTTCGCGTGGAGACCTGCCGTACACGTCCCGTGCGAAGAAGGTGCTGGAAATCGCCATGGCAGAGTCGCAGGAACTCAAGCACAGCTACATCGGCACCGAACACCTTTTGCTTGGCCTGATCCGCGAAGAGCGAGGAGTCGCGGCGCAGATGCTGGTGCGCGAGGGGGCCACTCTCGATGTCGTGCGAGCCGAAACCCTGCGACTGCTCGGCCCACCACGCGCCAATTCATGACGCCACGCCAGAGTACCGAATGAAGCCACTCGAACGACTTGGCGAGGCGCGCACGCCCGACGGCACGACGCTGACGCTCTATCGACACGACGGTGCGTATCTCATCCGTGCCGACGGCGTGGAGCTGATGTCGACGCGTCGACACTTGTCGGAGGACCGGCTCGCAGAAGTCGCCTGCGAGCCGTATCGGAACGTGCCGCGCGCACGCGTGCTGATCGGTGGATTGGGACTGGGCTTCACGCTGCGCGCTGCGCTCGGGGTGTTACGGCACGACGCGGAAGTCGTGGTCGCGGAGTTCATGGCCGAGGTGATCGCGTGGAACGCCGACCCGCAGTACGATTTGTCGGCGAAGGCGCTGCAGGATCCGCGCGTGCGCGTGATGCACGAGGACGTGACCAATGTGCTGCGCTCCAATCGGCAAGGCTTCGACGCGATCATGCTGGACACGGACAACGGGCCGGACGGCATGCTGATGTCGGAGAATGCGCGACTGTATGCAGGCCGAGGCATCCTGAGTACGCTGGCGGCACTGCGGGGGCCTGGACCGATCGTGTATTGGTCCGTAGGTGACGACCCCGACTTCGCCAGCGCGCTCGAGAATGTGGGCCTCGACGTGACGTCCACCAAGGTGCGGGCGCATGCGACATCCGGCCCGTGGCATACGCTGCACATCGCGACGCGCGCTGAGCAGGGGGCCGAAACGCAGGTTCGCGGGCGGAAGAGCCGCCGCTAGCAGCGAATGGTCGGGCTGCTACAACATGGCCCGTGCGCCGCTCCACTTGCCCCGCGTGAAATCGGGGAACTTGACCGGCATGCTGCCCTTGGCGGCTGAGAGTTCACCGAGGGGCCCGGGGGCGCTCCACGCCGCTGCATCGTACACGTCCATGTCGGGTGCCAATCCTTCGCGCATCAGCTGCACCAGGCGGTACGCCATCACGAAGTCCATGCCGCCATGGCCGCCGGCGCGCGCCTTCGCGCCCAGCTCGCGCCAGAGGGAATGCTCGTACTTCGCCTTGTAGCCGTCGATCGTGGTCCACCGATCGGCTGCACCGTCGCCTTCGATGTAGATGCGCGCGGTGTAGTCCTCGAAGATGCCCTTGGTCCCCTGAATCGAATTGATGCGCGAGTAGGGACGCGGGCTCGACACATCGTGCTCGAGACGGATCGTGCGTCCCTTCGCGGTCTTGATCAGCGAGCTGCTGAGATCACCCGTGACGTACTTCTCCTTCCACTTCGGTGACTCCTTCGGCTCGTGCTCCTCGCGCCATTTGGTCAGGCCACGTTCGGGCGTGCTCATGGACACGATGTAGTCGAACCGGTCGCCACGATTGATGTTCATGTATGCGGCGACGGGCCCGAGCCCGTGCGTCGGGTACAGGTTCGCGTTGCGCAGCGTGTGATGCGCGCGTCGCCAGAGGCCTTCGTCGCGATTCTCGAACAAGATCGCGCGCAGGTCGTGATTGTACGCAGCGCCGCCATGGAGCAGTTCACCGAATGCACCGGCGCGCACCATGTTGAGCACCAACAGCTCGTTGTAGCCGTAGCTGCAGTTCTCCATCATGATACAGTGCTTCCGCGCGCGTTCCGATGCGTCGACCAGCTTCCAGCAGTCGTCGATGCTGTATGCGGCCGGTACTTCCGTGGCGGCATGCTTCCCTGCCTTCAGCGCCGCGAGACATACCGGCACGTGAAATTGCCATGGCGTTGCGGTGTACACGAGGTCGATGTCGTCGCGCTGCACCAGCTGCTCGTACGCGGACTCACCGCCGGTGAACCGCGCCGGTTCGTAGTCGTGCCCGGCCGCCTTCATCTGCTTGCTCGCCACGTCGATCTTGGCCGGCACGGTGTCGCACAGTGCGGTGATGCGCACATTGTCGACGCCGAGCAGCTCGTGCAGCACCGACCTGCCACGGAGGCCCGTGCCCACGATCGCCACGCGTACCGTGCCGTGCTTCTCGAACGGCACACCGATCATCGATACCGCCGTAGGGGCCGGTTCGTGGAGCATGATCGGCCCGGCGTGCGGTGCTTCCGCAGCCGTGGCGCGATTCGATGTGCCGAGCAGGGCACCCGCACCCGCGAGTGCAGCACCCTTGAGCAGGTCGCGACGTGAAGGGTCGTGCGCACGATCGTCGGACGAATCGGACATGGTAAGCGCGGACGTAAGGAGAGTGATGCGAAGCGGCAGCGTGCGAACAGAACCGGAGAGGACCTTCGCGCGCACGCACGATGGACGGCCCCAGACAGCCCGGCGTGCTCGCTATAGGGTACAAACTACCTGGCACTTCGCAATGCTTGCCACGATGCTGAGAGTTGAGAACCCGCATGCACGACCCTAAGCTGCGGGCATGAGCTCTCAGCGTAACGCTTGTCGTTCTCGTCACCGTCGCACCGCGTGCGCAACACCACGGACACTGGTTGCGCTGCTTGCGCTGACCGGACCCGCGGGCGCGCTACGAGCGCAAGAACAGCCACCGTCGCTGCCGGCCGTGCGAGTGATATCCGCTCCGGTTGTCCAGGAGGACAGCGTCGACCGTTTCGGTGCACTCCGGGCGAGAGTCGGCGCCGAGCAGATCCGCGATCTCGATGCGATCGACCTCGCGGCTGCATTGCGCCGGGTGCCGGGCGTCACGATCTCGCGATGGAACCCCGTCGGTGCATTCGGTGGTGGCAGTGGGGGCGGTGTGTTCGTCCGCGGCCACGGCACGAGCCGACCGGGCGGTGAGATCAAGACGTTCATCGACGACGTGCCTTTCTACATGGGCGTCTGGAATCATCCGCTGCTCGACCTGCTGCCGGTCAACGCGATGGAAGCCATCAGCGTGCACAAGGGTCCGCAGCCGCAGGTCGTCGGCAACACGTTCAGTGCGATCCGGCTGTCGTCACGCGCGGCCCCCGTTGGCACGCATGGCGATCTCTCGGTCGCGACTGGTTCGTTCAACACGCTCGTGCAGCAGGCCAATGCATCCGTGCGGGCCGGCCGGCTCGGTGTCGCGGTTGCGCAGGGGTATGCGCGTTCCGACGGACATCGCGTCGACGCAGATGGCGAGCTCGTGAACGGACTCG